>CASECH010000156.1 GCA_949286405.1 uncultured bacterium | reverse complement strand
TATTGTGCTGCCAAACTAATCAATGACGGCTGGCAAATGAAAAATAATTACCCTTGGTAAACTAATAATTTAATGTTGTAATTTAACTTTATTCTTGCTAATATAAACTTATTATACTAGCGAAATGGAGGAATTATGACAAAAAGAGTATTATTGTGTATTATGGATGGTTGGGGAATAAGCACTTCTCATCCTGAATATGATGCTACAAAATTAGCAAATCCTGTCAATGTTAATAAACTTGAAAAAGAAGAAAAATTTATTAAAATTCATGCTGATGGTGAATATGTAGGTTTGCCAGCAGGTCAAATGGGTAACAGTGAAGTTGGTCACTTGAATTTAGGTGCAGGTAGAATTGTTTATCAAGAATTATCAAAAATTAACAACTCTATAAAAAGTGGTGATTTCTTCCAAAGAAAAGCCTTTTTAGATGCAATTGAAAATGTAAAAAAACATGATAGTGCTTTACATATTTATGGCTTAGCTTCAGATGGCGGTGTTCACTCAGCTTTAGGACATATATTAGCTCTAATTAAATTAGCAGCTGATAATGGTTTGAAAAAAGTTTATGTTCATGCATTTTTGGACGGACGTGATACCCCACCTCAAAGTGCTATGACATTCTTACAACCAATTGAAGATGAACTTAAAAAATACGGTCTTCCTCCTATTGCTACTGTGTCTGGTAGATATTATGCAATGGATAGAGATAACCGTTGGGATAGAATTGAAAAAGCTTATAATGCATTGCTTTTAGGTGAAGGAGAATCAGCTCCTACTGCTAAAGTTGCTGTAGAACAATCTTATGCTAAAGGTGAGAATGATGAATTCGTTCTTCCAACAGTAATTGGTGGAGAAGAATCAAGAATTCATGATAATGATTCAATTATTTTCTGGAATTTCAGACCTGATAGAGCTAGAGAGTTAACTAAGGCGATTAACTTTGAAGACTTTGACGGATTCGAAAGAAAAGCTGTAAGAAAAAATATTTTCTATGTTTGTATGACTCAATATGATGAAACTTTTACATATCCGGTTGCTTTTGGAAAAGAAAGAATGTCTAATATTTTAGGTGATGTATTAGAAGCTAACGATATTAAACAATTTAGAACTGCCGAAACTGAAAAATACGCTCACGTAACATTCTTCTTTAACGGAGGAGTAGAAGAACCTCAGCCTAATGAAACAAGAGTACTTGTTCCATCTCCTAAAGTAGCTACTTATGATTTGCAACCTGAAATGAGTGCAAGAGAAGTTTGTGAAAAAGTATTGGGAGCTATTGACAATCCTGAATACGGATTCATTCTTGTAAACTTTGCAAACCCTGATATGGTTGGTCATACAGGTGTTATCGAAGCAGCTGTAAAAGCTGATAAAGTAGTTGATGAATGTGTCGGTAAAATTGCGGAAGCTTGTAAAAAACAAGGTATTGTTATGTTATTGACAGCTGATCATGGTAATTCTGAAATGATGGTAAATTATGAAACAGGTAAGCCTATGACAGCACACACAACTAATGAAGTTCCTTTTGTTTTAATCAATGCTCCAGAAGGAGTTGAGTTAAAAGATACTGGTGCTTTGTGTAATATTGCTCCGACAATCCTTGACTTGCTGGGTATAGAAAAACCTGCAGAAATGGATTGCGAATCATTAATTAAGTAGTAAATAGCAGACTGGACGGAATATGAAAGATAAAAACTTAGATATAGACTTTTCATTTAAAAAGAACAATGTAGATGAATTATTTTTTAATTTGTCAGAAAATCCTGAAGGATTTAAAAATAAAGATTTTCGCTATACCTTGAGTTTAATTTATCAAACAGTTGAGGATGAATTTGAGGGTGTGTTTTTAAGTCCTCATACTCCAGCAAGAAATACAAATTTCTATTTGGTAAATGATAAAGATAAACTTTCATTTTTCGTAACACCTACTAATAATTTTGAATATTACTTAAAATCAAAAGGCTCATTGTTCCGTTTTAAATCTCAAGTACTAGGAAATGAAGTGGGTTATGCAATGAGCCTTGATTTGGTAATGGATTATTTTGGCGGTTTTGGGAATATTGTAGATCTTGATGCTCTTACTCCAACATTTATTTATTTGAATAAGCTTACTTATTTTGTAATGAAGCTTATTGAAAAGCTCTATTTTATTCCAACAGTTAAAACTCGTAATCAAATGTTTAAAATTGTGTATGAGCCTATAATTAATACGCAACAGTTAGCTAGAATAATTAATCAATTTGAAGAGAATGTTCCTGAAGATTTGTTTATCAAGGGAGAGAAACCGAAAAATTTCGTAACTGATTTTATATATAACTATTTGAATTATGTTATATATAAATTTTTAGGTATCAAAGCATATAAGTTTAAAGATGTTAAATCAGGTACTTATATGATAAAAGATTTAGAACAACGTTCAGTTATGCGTGGTGTGGATCTCGCAGAGAATTTTTCTCAGTGGTTTGATGAGTTATATTTAGGTAAATATGATGTAATTCCTTTCTTTAAAATAGATAGAGTTGAAGATGAATTATTCAGACTAAAAGTCCACATTAAAAACAGAAAAACAGGCGAAGATGTTTTAATCGATAGATTATATACCGATGAAGAGGTATTTGGTGCGAGTTCATCTGATATTGCAAGAATTGTAGAAAAGCAATTGAATTATGCAACACGTTATATGCCTGAACTCGAAGAATTATTTGAGGACGAAGAAAAGCTTGCTCTTGATTTGAATTTGAACGAAATATATAAAATTATTACTCAAACAGCGTATTACTTACAAAAAGCACAAATAGAGGTGGTATTGCCTCCGGAATTAGTTAATGTGGTTGTGCCAAGAGCATCGATAAATGCAAAAGTAAAAGCTTCTCGTACGAAAGAACTTACTGATATTTTCAATAACAATTCTTCTTCTAAAATATCACTTGACGATATAATGGATTTTTCATATGAGATTGCTATTGGAAATGAAAAAATTTCTTTGGAAGAGTTTAATAAACTTGTAGAAGGGCATAACGGTCTTATTAAATATAAAAATAAGTATGTTTTGATTGACCAAGATGATACTAAAAAGATTTTTGAGCAGGTTGCTAAAGCTAATTTTAAATCTTTATCCAGAATGGAATTAATTCATGCTGCTATGTCAGGACAAATTGCACAATATGATTTTGATTATGATGACGCGTTTGCGAAGATTATTCAAGATTTTAATAAACCTGTTGAAGTAACTTCTCCTAAAGAATTGAAAGGTGAATTAAGACCTTATCAGATGACAGGATTAAAATGGCTGTGGACAAATATTTCTAAAGGTTTTGGTGCTTGCATGGCGGATGATATGGGGTTGGGTAAAACAATTCAGGTAATCAGCTTGATATTAAAAATGAAAGAAGAAAATAAACTTGATAAACCTGTACTTGTTATTTGTCCTACAACTTTAATGGGTAACTGGATGAAAGAATTACAGCTTTTTGCCCCTTCATTGGATGCTGTGATATACCACGGTGCAGAAAGAAAACTTGATGTTAAGCATGATGTAATACTTACAACATATGCAATTATGAGAATTGATGTTGAAGAGTTGAAAAAGCATACTTGGGGGATGATTATTGTTGACGAAGCTCAAAATATCAAAAACCCTGATACAGCTCAAACTCTAGCAATCAAAACACTAAAATCAGATACTAAAATTGCGATGACAGGTACTCCTGTAGAAAACAGATTAACAGAATTGTGGAGCATATTTGATTTTATAAATCACGGATATCTGGGAACTTTAAAGGAATTCCAAAAGAGTTATGCTATTCCTATCGAACGATTTAAAGAGACTTCCCGTGCTGCAAAATTGAAGATGTCTGTATCTCCATTTGTTCTAAGACGTTTGAAAACTGATAAACATGTAATTACTGATTTGCCTGAGAAAATGGTACTCAATGATTATTGTTACTTGTCAAAACCTCAAGCAGTTCTTTATGAAAAGACTTTGAACGAAATGATGGAAAAAATATCAGGATTTACAGGTATTAACAGGCGTGGTAATATATTTAAACTTATTACAGCTCTTAAGCAAATTTGTAACCATCCATATCAATTCTTAAAAGGTGGTGAAATGAGCAAAGAACTCTCTGGGAAAATGGATAAATGTATATCAACTGTCCAAAGTATTCTTGATAACAATGAAAAAACTCTTATTTTTACTCAATATAAAGAAATGGGAGATATTTTATGTAAGGTTATCGCAGATGAATGTAATACAGATCCTTTGTTCTTTCATGGTTCATTAACTGTTCCTCAACGTGAGGAATTGATTAATAAGTTCCAAACTGAAGATGATTCAAAAGTAATGATTCTTTCGTTAAAAGCTGGTGGTACAGGACTTAATCTTACAAGTGCAACGAATGTAATTCATTATGACTTGTGGTGGAATCCAGCTGTAGAAGATCAAGCTACTGATAGAACTTATCGTATAGGTCAAGATAAAAATGTAATGGTACATAGAATGATTACTCTCGGTACTTTTGAAGAAAAGATTGATGAGATGCTTAAGGCTAAGAAAGAATTGGCTGATTTAGCTGTTTATGAAGGTGAAAAGATTATTACAGAACTTTCAGATGACGAAATTTACCAAATCTTTACCCTG
>CASECH010000155.1 GCA_949286405.1 uncultured bacterium | reverse complement strand
GCATTTCTTATAGTATCTTCATCATGTTCTACCACAATAAGAGTATTACCGAGGTTACGTAACTTAATTAAGGTCTTAATTAACCTATCATTATCTCTTTGATGCAGACCTATTGAAGGCTCATCAAGGACATATAAAACCCCTGACAATCCACTTCCAATTTGAGTTGCAAGACGTATTCTTTGAGCTTCACCACCAGATAAAGTTCCCGCCATACGAGCTAAATTTAGATAACTCAAACCGACATCATTCAAAAATCTTAGACGTGCTCTGATTTCATCAAGTATTTGTTTTGCGATATGCATCTGATATTCACTAAGTTCAAGATACAAATCAGACACAAACTCTAAAGCCTCATCAATTGGCATAAGAGTAAACTCATATATATTCTTACCCTTTATCCTAACAGCCAAAGGGAAAGGTTTTAATCTAGCTCCTTTACAAGCTGTACAAGGAGTTGTAACCATATATTTTTCAATTTCCTCACGCCAATAATCTGCATCTGACTCATGGTATTTTTTCATAAGGTAAGGTACAACACCTATATATGGAGCATAACGAGTTTCATAACGTTTTGAGCCGAAGCTTCTTATTCTCATCTTAATTATTTCAGGAGAACCATACAAGATTATATCTTGATGAACTTTTGGCAACTTTTCAAAAGGAGTATCAGGGTTTATACCAAATTGCTCAGTTACACTATTTAAAACATCTTTATAAAACGGAGTAGAAGACTTATCCCAAGGGTAAATAGCTCCTTCATTTAAAGATTTTGTCCTATCAGGTATTACCAAATCAGGAGAGACCTCAAAATCCACACCAATACCAGAACATCTTTCACATGCACCATATGGACTGTTAAATGAAAAAATTCTCGGAGCCAATTCTTCAAAACTTATATTACACTTAGGGCAAGCAAGTTTTTCGCTGTAAATAACTTCTCTATCTCCAATAATATCTATAATAGTCACACCATCAGCTTTTTGAAGTGCAATTTGCACACTATCAGCAATCCTTGATCGAGCTGATTCTTTTACGACAATTCTATCAACTACAACAAAAATATCGTGTTTCTTATTTTTAGCAAGCTCAATTTCATCTTCATCTAAATTATAAATTTCACCGTCTACCTTAACCCTTACAAAGCCTTCTTGTCTTAATTCTTCAAAAGTAGACTGAAATTCTCCCTTTTTTCCCCTTGCAATAGGAGCTAGAATTTGAATTTTTGTACCTTCATCAAGTTTTAAAATACTATTTACAATCTCATCAATAGTTTGTGGTTTAATTTCTTCTCCGCACTCAGGACAATAAGGAGTTCCGACCCTTGCATATAAAAGTCTCAAGTAATCATATATTTCAGTCACAGTACCTACAGTAGAACGAGGATTATTACTTGTAGACTTTTGGTCAATTGAAATCGCAGGAGATAGTCCGTCAATATACTCAACATTAGGCTTATCCATTTGCCCTAAAAACTGTCTTGCATAAGTTGACAAACTTTCAATATACCGTCTTTGACCTTCTGCAAAAATAGTATCAAAAGCCAAAGAACTTTTCCCGGAACCAGATACACCGGTAAATACAATTAATTCATTTTTAGGTATCTCTAAAGAAACATCTTTTAAATTATGTTCCTTTGCACCCTTAATTTTAATCTGCTCAATCATAGCATCATTATTGCATGTAAAAAACAATTTTCAAACAAAAAGATTTATAAACAACTATCTACAAAGTTAAATTATAACTGTTCTCAATCAAAGCAGATAAAACTTCTAAATCAGCAAATTCTACATCAACCATAATCCAATGTTTCTTATTCATATGCCATGCCGGTGTAATATAAGAATACATATCTCGTAAAGCCATGGCATCATAAGGTTCTGCTTTTAGATTAATACATAGCTTTCCGTCCAAATAAAAAATCAGCCCAAACCATTTGTTATTAGATTTGTGTCTTAGTACAGCATAGTCTTCGTAAGACTTATCTTTAAAAGGATAAGTTTCAATAGCATCTTTAAATTTCAAACATCTTTTAATTAGTTTATTCTTATCCACAACAAATACCTTATATTTTATAATCATAAATAATTATTTCATAAAAATAAATTACTCAGCTTGAAACTGAGTAATT
>CASECH010000154.1 GCA_949286405.1 uncultured bacterium | reverse complement strand
CGTGCAGGATTTCCGACAGCTATTGAGTTTGCCGGAATATCTTTTGTAACAACGCTTCCTGCTCCAATTACACAATTATCACCGATAGTTACTCCAGGCAAAATGACAGATGCACCACCAATCCAACAATTTTGGCCAATTGTTATCGGTAATGCATATTCAAGTCCGCTATTTCTTGTTTTTACATCAATTGGGTGTGCTGCAGTATAAATTTGTACGTTTGGTGCAATCATACAATTATCCCCAATTTTTACTTTCGCACAATCAAGGATTGTCACACCAAAGTTCATATAAACATTTTTTCCCAGTTCAATGTTTATACCGTAATCACATTGGAATGGAGGTTCTATAAAAACTCCATCAAGATCTTGCTGAAAAATGTCTTTTAAATATTTCTGATCAGCAGTGCTATTGAACGTTCTAAATATTTTTCGTACATTCTCTCTCATTTTGACCAATTCAGGGTCTTTAAATGCTTGATATAATTCTCCTGATATCATTTTTTCGTATTCTGTTTTCATAAAAAAGCTCTCCTAAATAGTATAAATTTTTATTAAATTATAGCATAATCCAGATATTTTGTATTAGTATATAAAAGTAGTGTAGTTACTTAAATATACTAATGGAGAAATAATGGAATTAAAAGACTTGCCAAAATGTCCTGTTGAGACAACTTTATGTATGATAGGTGAAAAGTGGAAAATTATCATAATACGTGAATTACTCACTGGTACCAAGCGTTTTGGCGAATTAAAAAAAGCTGTTTCAGGTATCACGCAAAAAGTGCTGACTACAAATTTGCGTAAAATGGAAGATGACGGTCTTGTGATGCGAAAAGTGTATGCACAAGTACCTCCTCGTGTTGAATATACATTAACTGATGTTGGTTACAGTCTTGCTCCTGTGCTTGATGCTATGGCAAGTTGGGGTACTGATTATAGGACATTTTTGAAATTACTTGAAAAACGAAAAATTTAACTTATTTTCCCCAATTGGGCAATTAATACTTCTACTTCCCTCTGATATAATCATTCAAAAGTGAAAGATAATTAAAAAGGGGATTATATCGTGAATTCAATTGTAGCATCCAAAAAAATTGAACAAAATAAAAAGCATTTTTTTAACAAAGAGTTTATTTTGGAGCACATAAACTTTTACAAAGGAGTGGAAAATGAAGAAAAATTACTTCCTCTACCAATTCCTAAAAATAAAGAGGAAACTGTTTTCAGAAAAAATGGAAAATCCGTTGACAAAATTCATGAATTTGATTTTGCGACAGGAGCTAAAATAAAGACAACACATTTTGATTATTTCAATGATAAAAAAATTAGATCTATAGATGAATTCGATATCGAAACAGGTAAAATTACTAAAATAACAAATTTTATTTTATATAAATCAGTGACAGAATTTGATTTAAATACAGGTAAAAAAATTAGAACTGTAAATTACAATCTAAAAGAAACAGACAAAATATCATCAATACAAGAATTTGATCAACAAACAGAAAAACTGTCAAAAGTTTACATATATCGTAAACAAATGAATACTTTAAGTATTTTAAAAGAGCTGGACCCTGATACCGGTAAAGTTTATAAATGGACAAGTTACAGAGAAGACGGGAAAACAATAAATTCAATTTCTGAATATGATATCTATTCAGGAATACCGTTGAGGACTAAATATTTTCATAATGACGGTATAACAGTAAAAGATATTCATGAATATGATAAAGATGGACATTGGCATAATATAAAATGTTCTCAAAATATTAATAATCTTTCTAATAAAAATAAATATTCAAAACTAAATTACCATAATATGTCCAAAATTGATTCTCAAACTCAAAAACACATGGCAAAATTAATCGATAATCTTTTTAGAAATAAACAAACAAAATTTGAATATATTTAGCGTTGAAAATATTCATCTTCAGTATCATATCTGTTCATTTTATAAAGATCTCCTATCCAAAAAGCAAATACATATAGATTATATGTATATACAAACGCGAAGAAGATTGATACAGCTATGATATTTAATGTAATTTGTCCACCTGTAATTAAATCTTCCGGTTTAATTCCAAGCTTATTAAGCAATAAATACATTGCAGTTGTAACAAAAGTCGTGTAAAAAATTAAAGCTAATAATGTACTGAAATACTTTCCAAAGTCTTCTCTTATGATATAAGCTGCTTTGTTGAAAGCGAAATAAGATTTAATTTTGTATTCATCACTAAAAACTGATAACAATGCAGGAGAAACTAACGCTACTATCATTGTAGGAATATATAGTGTAAAAACAGATACAAAGCCTGCTATTGCATTAATTAACAATGCTCCAATACTTGCTTTTATACCAACAAGCACACTATTTATACCTATAAAAGGTAAATGAATTTTATTAAAAGATGTTTTAACGCTTTTTATACATTCTATAAAATATCCGAGCGTAATTATTCCTCCTAAACTTGAGATAATTATTGATATCAATGTAGAATTATTATTTTGTAAATTACCTACAAGCAAAGCAATACTTACGAGGGCAAAAACACAAAAGAATTTTATTCCGAAATTTTTATCCTCGAACATATAAACAAAAGCATTTCCCATTATTTCAACCTCAATATAAAAAATTGTTATTTTATATTTTCCCAAAAATATTTGTTTTGTATCGGAAATATTAATGAACATCAAATTAATTTATGATATATTACTCCTTAAAAAGGAGTCTATTTATGGTAAAAATTTTGTCAGTTCAATATACACCGATTATTGGTAATAAAGAAGCAAATTTACAAAAGGCATATGAATTTATAGAAAAAAATTCTTCAAAACAACTTGATATAGTAGTTCTGCCAGAATTTTTTAGTACAGGTATAGATGATAGAGCATTTATAGAACGTCCTGAAGATGCTTCAGGCGGTGATGTTGTAGAATTTATGCAAAACACCGCTAAGAAGTTTAATACAAATATTATTTGTGGTTCTGTTCTAATTCAGGAAAACGGAAAACTGTATAATACTTGTTTTATAATCAATAGGGAAGGAATGGTTATTGCCCAATATCGAAAAATACATTTATACAACTATTTTGGTGGTAATGAGGGAACATACACAACTCCTGGTGATATTCCTGTAGTAGTAGATCTTGATTGTGCAAAAGTAGGAATAAGCATGTGTTTTGACATAAAATTTCCTATGTTGTATCGCAAATTGATACAAAAGGGTGCTGAAATAATAATATCACCGTCAGCTTGGAGTACATTAACCTCACTTTTAGAAAAGGAAAAGCAAGATTTTATAACAACTTGGCAAGCAATGAATATTTGTCGTGCTACAGAAAGTTTGGTATATTTTGTTTCTGCCAATCTAACAGGTAATGCCAATAAATACCTATATAGTATAGGCAATTCAATGATTTGTGCTCCACTTGGGGAGGTTGTAGCAAATGCAGGCATGGGGGATAATGCAATATATGCTGATTTAGATTTGTCTTTAGTACGTAAGTTCAAAACCACTGTACCTGTTGCTGAGATGGAATAAAAAGGAGAAAATTTATGAATATAAAAGAAATTTCAAATATTAAACTTCAAGGTATTGATGCAGAAGGGAATGAAAAAGAATACTCTCTTGCGGATTTTGAAGGTCAAAAAACAATTTTGTATTTTTATCCAAAAGATAACACATCAGGTTGTACACAAGAAGCTTGTGATTTTAGAGATAATTTAAACCGTTGGACAGCAAAAGCTCAAGTAGTAGGAGTTAGTCCTGATAGTATAAAAAGTCATCACAAGTTTCAAGAAAATCATGGACTTAATTTCATACTTCTTTCAGATCCTGAGCATAAATTAGCAGAATTTTTTGGAGCTTGGGGTGAAAAAAGTATGTATGGCAAAAAATATATGGGAATAATTCGTTCAACATACCTAATTAATGAACATGGTGATGTTGAAAAGACTTGGACTAAAGTTAAAGTAAAAGGCCATGTTGATGAAGTGCTTAAAAATATTTAATTAGCAACCCTCATTCAAAGATTCTCTAACGAATTCAACGGGGTTGTCAATAATCCCGGCGAATTCGTCAAAATCTTTTATATATCCATATATTTCAGTATCTCTATCAGGTAAACCTGACTTAAAAACGAGTGTTCCATAATTTAGTATTCTGCCAACCGTTGTCTGTTCAAGTAATAATTGGCTCACACGTCTTAGAGGAATATCGACTTCTTGTTTTTTTATAATACCAGTTTGGATACGCATATATTTTGTTGTAATAATAATTTTATCAGATGAATATCTCAAAATTGGATATACAATTGGTGTCAAAATAGCAAACGCTACCACCCAGCTAAAAAAGCTGTGCGTATTTAAGAAAATTTGCCAAAAATAGACAAAAAATACAGGTGTAAGTACAATTGGCCAAAAAAGGGCCATAAAGTGTTTTTGTACATCATACAAAACAAGTTCCTCAGAATCGTCTTTAGGCAAATCATATTCTGGGATTTCAATATCTTCTTTTTGCAAAGTTTCTTGTGCCTGTCTATTTTCTTCATTGTAATGAACATTCTCATATGAAGCGGTAATTACTTGTTTATCATTTTGATGATTATTTACTTCTTCTTTTATTGAAGCATGTTCAACATATGAATGTATAACAGAATTTTCTTCTTCTTTTAGATTTGCACCGCAGTACCTGCAAAAGTTGTCATTATCTTTAACTTGTTTTCCGCAATTAGGACAGAACATATTTCACCTCAAATTTGTGCTTAAATTCTATCATATGAATTGACTTTAGTCAATTGGCGATGTACCATAAGCTAAGATATCTTGGAGGATTTATGAAAATAGATAAAGACGAACTATTAAGATTATACAACTTAGAATTAGATGAATTATTATCAATTTCGTCTAAATATATATCAGATGATGTTGAATTTTGTTCCTTGATAAATGCAAGGAACGGAAAATGTTCTCAAAATTGCAAATACTGTGCCCAAAGTTCGCACTATTGTACTAATATTGAATCCTATCCTCTTGTAGATATTGACGAAGTAAAAAAAGTTGCACAAGAAGCAAAATCAAATTTTGCATCTCGTTTTGCAATTGTTACATCAGGCAAAACTCCAGATGAAAGTGATTTTGATAAAATGCTTGAGATGATTAAAGAAGTCAATAAAATAGATGGACTAAAAAGTTGTGCATCAATAGGAATTTTAAACGAAGAACAGGCAAGACGCTTATCTCAAGTAGGACTTAAACGTTTTCATCACAATATAAATACATCAAAATCATATTATCCTGAAGTATGTACGACTCATAGCTGGGATGACAGATTAAATACTTGTAAATTGGTTAAAAAATATGGGATGGAATTATGCTGTGGTGTCATCTTAGGTATGGGGGAAAGTATTGAACAGCGTGTAGAAATGGCTTTGGAGTTAGCTGAAATCCAACCTGATTCTATTCCAATAAATATTTTGATGCCGATACCTGAAACTCCTTTTGAAAGTTATTTTGATAAAATTGATGAAGAAAATATTCTAAGAACTTTAGCTATTTTTAAAATAGCTAACCCTAAATCAATTCTTCGTTTTTGTGGTGG
>CASECH010000153.1 GCA_949286405.1 uncultured bacterium | reverse complement strand
TATTGGCATGTCAATAGCTGCTAACAAAGTTAAAGGGATTAGAGCTGCATTATGCGGAGATACATTCTCTGCAAGAGCAACTAGAGCACATAACAATTCGAACGTATTATGTCTTGGACAAAGAGTAATAGGTATTGAACTAGCTTTTGATATTGTAGATATTTGGCTTAGCACAGAATTTGATGGTGGAAGACATCAAAAAAGAATTGATATGCTTGAATAATGTCATGGTATAATTGTTTTAGTCAAGTATATAAAAGAAGAAAAAGGATAAATATGACAGAAGAATTAAGTTCAAAAAAATTAGCATGTGTAATAGCTGGAACACTCGATGACAAACTAGGAAAAGACATAACTATTTTGAACATAAGTAATGTATCATCTCTTGCAGATTATTTTGTTATAGTTACAGGTGATTCAACACCACAAGTTAAGGCATTAATGGAAAATACAAAAGACAGAATAAAAAAATTATTTGGCAGATCGCCTCTAAGAATGGAGAATGATTTGAAAAATCGTTGGAATTTACTTGATTATGGCGATGTTGTAGTGCATATTCTTCACAGAGATGAAAGAGAGACTTATGCGATTGAAAAATTCTGGAACAATGCATTCAGTGTTTCAGAAGACGAGTGGAGAGAAATTTCAAAGGAATACTCTGAATTCAATAAATAATGAATAAGGCTTCCAAATTGAAGCCCTGTTTTTGATTAACATTTCGAAATACTATTGCAAAATATTGAAAATATTGTAGAATAGGGTTATGGAAAATATGAATAAAAATGAATTGGATAACCAAATAAATGAAGCCATCATGGCGATGGCAAAAGACCCACAAAATGCAGAAAATTATCACAGACTTTCTGAATTGTATTTGTCTCAACAAAATTATGACAAGGTTATGTCTGTGCTAGAAAGCTTACTTGCGATACATCCTGACGATGTTCAAGCTCTTGTTGGAATGGGTACTATGTGGTTTTATGAAAAAGATTTCAGAAAATCATTATCATATTACAATAAAGCTTTAGAGATTAACCCTAAAAATTTCTTGATATATTACAATATGGGTAATGTTTTTGCAGAATGGAAAAACTTTCCTAAAGCGCTTTTTTACTATAATAGAGCGATTGATTTAAATTCAACAAATCCGGAAATTTATAATGCTATAGCATTGTTGTATCAAGATTTTGAGGATTATGTAGAATCAAAAGCATACTATGAAAAGGCACTGTCACTTGACCCTGAAAATATCACTGCACTAGTTGATATGGGTAATGTTTGCTTTAAACTTTTTGACTATGAAACAGCTCTTGAGCTGTATAAAAAAGTTTTTGTATTAAATCCTGATAACAAAATTGTTGCAATTTGTATAGGTAATACGTTAACTTTAATGAAAGAAAGAGAGCAAGCATACAACTATTTTGAAAAAGCTCTTACAATGGAAGGTGATAATTACAAAGCATACATTTGCTATGCCATTGCTCTTTCAGAATTCGGTGAATATGAAATGGCCGTTGAAATGTATAAAAAAGCGATAAATTATTCACCTAAAGAAATCAATGCTCAGATTTTGCTTGCAAATCTTTATACAAACTTTAATCGTATTGATTTAGCGATGGATTTGTATAAATCAACATTAAAAATAAAACCTAATAATGCTGAGACTTATATGTTATTAGGGAATGCTCATTACCTTGATAATGATATAGAACAAGCTATTGCATCGTATAGAGCTTCAATAAACATTGAGCCTGAAAATGATGAATATAGATTAATTTATACACAAGTCCTTGATGAATACATAGACAATAAAAGAAAGGAAGAGTAGTCATTACAAATGTATAGAGCAAATTCTTCACAACCATCAATTATAGAAAGAATTGTTGCAGCTTTGTCATACCTCACAATGGGATTTGCCGGTTTTATATGGCTTATTTTAGGATTGTTTACAAAAGCAAACCTTAAACATTTTATGCAATACCATATATTTCAATCAATATTCATATCAATTACGTTGGTATTATTATCTTATATTATCAATTTTTTAACAAATATATTGAGTTTTATACCACTTATTAATAAACTGGTAGCTCAAATTATATTTTTGTTAAATATGCCTGTTGTTTTTGATTATTCATTTTTACAGACAGTTATCTATGTTGTATTAATATATCTTGCAGTTACATCATTTATGGGTAAATATAGCTATATTCCTTGGGTATCTGAAATTATTGATCAAAATATTTCAAGATAATTTATTTAAGACTTTTCTGTACGAGAAAGAATTATAGCATTGGAAAGAGGTATTCCACCCTTAACTTGTGGATTATTAACGACTTGACCATTTACATACATTACAGTAGAGCCACCACCGTCTAAATTCATTGCATTGACGCAACCTATTGACTTCATGAAGTTTGCTAGTTCCATTAAAGTCAATCCAATAGAGCTTCCTTCTCTACCGTCAACAGCTACAAAGATAAAATTGTTATCTTTTGTATATCCGATAGCACTTCTAGGGTTTCTTCCTCCGATAGCTTGAAGCTTTTGAGCTGTCATATCAACAAATACTTCACCATTTTTAACTAAATATGGACCACCGCTTATTATGTGCTTCACATCTTTCCACTGCGGAGAAGTTTCAATAGCTAAATCAACTTTCTTTTTATCTAACAAAGGATAAAGCTGCTTTTTAGGGCCGGAAATAACATAACCATTTTGAGGTATTTCGATAGGATTTGCGGAAGCTTTAACAATTTTATCATCCACAACCAATAAACCAACTCCATATTTTGGAGCAATAGGAGATGTATTACCCCATTCAGGAGTATAAACGATTGTATGAGTAGAAAGAGTTCTAGGCTGATTTATATTATCAACTTTTATTGTATGACCACTGCCTTTTATTGTGCCATTAAATTGGACTCTTGCTATATCAAATCCATCATCAAAAATTCCCATAGCTACTCTATCATAAATTGGGCCAGTGTACATTTTTTTATTAATCATTAAAGTTCCAAGAGGAACACCCGTCTGAGGTTTAAAATATGTACCATTTAGTGCCACTATAGCATTATTATTTTTAGCAATTGTTGTAATTGTTCTTCTACTTTTTAAGGTATTTTGAGATGATAAAACCGGTGTAAGCTCAACATCACTTGCTATGTTAAAATCAACTTCTACAATATTTATTCTTACAGGCTTACCATTATAATATCTTGTAACTTTTATGTGCTTTACCCCACTGCTAACATCACTAATATATGCTTTGGGAAATTTTTTACGAATCATTAAATCAAAATTTTTCTTTCTTGTTTCAGGAGAAATCTCATTTAATATTTTTTCACGGATTTGACCTGTATCTATATCTTGAGCTGGAACAGAAACTTGAGCTAATTTAAAATCATTAGCTAAAATAGGAAATAACATCTGAGAAAATATTAACACACTAACAACCGAAAAATTTAATAAACGTTCAATTAATCGGTAATTGTTTAAATTTTCAAAATCCTTGCAGTAAAACATCGTATCCATGTCGTCACCTCAATAGTTTAGTAACCGGATACCTTTTTTATTTGTGAGTGGTGTGGGGAATAACACTCAGAGAAGGACTTTTTCTGTTTTTAGGAAGCTTTTCTTTTTCTTTAGACGCTCCCTTAACAGGAACGCCCCTCTACTACTATTGTAACATAAATTTACATTAGTTTCAAGTGGGCGTATAATTTTATAATATTAAAGAGTTTACAAAACTAAATAGTGTTTAAATTACATCATACTGCTACTTTAAGTCTGATAAATATGTTGTAACAATTTTAGCAGCTTCATCCGAAGATATACTATCATCTAAAGCTGAAACAGTTACTCCTTTATCAGAAGCCCTATCTATGACAAAATTCATAAATGATTTACCTGAATCAAAAATACCATTACTTAAAGTAAGATTTGCTCTTTTTCCAAGACTAGTCTCTCTTAAATAGATATCTGTTTCTTTATTTGCAACTCTTGTCATATATGTACCCAAATTATTACCAAATCTATTCTGGGCCAGTTTATTGAATGCCTCTTTTACGACCAAATTCAATTTTTCGTTTTGAATACTTTTACCTGAAAAAGCAACAGAATCTGATTTATTATTAAAAACAACAAAACTGTTATTTCTAAGATTTACAGAAATATTTTTACTACAACTTTTGTAGAATGGAGCAAATGCTATTTTTGATATCATGACAATCCCCTTTATTTAATAAATGTATATTACACACTTATTAAACTGCAAAATTTATTTTTTGTCAAATTAAACTATTGCTTTAGACAAGGATAATCATTAGGAAATTCCCAATTATTTAGCTGAAGAATTTTTGCAGCATTTGAACAGCTTGAATAAAGCCCTTGATACGTACCATCCCATTCTTGAATAATATAAGGCTCCATTCCTAAATTTCTAAAGTATTCATCACGATTAGCACTCGCACCACCAGGATAAATTGCAAAGAAAAACATATCTTTACCAAGTTTTAGACCTGAAAAACTAGATTTTCCAACAATTTTAGATGCTTTTGGTAAAAAGTATATATCATGACCATAATAAGTAGTGTAATAAGCAGATCCGTCTGCTAAATAAACAACTAATTTCGAATCTTGTTTTTCTATTTTAGTATATTTTACGTAAGGAGCAAAATATTCATTGAAAACATTTAAATTACATTCATAAGAATCTTTAGATAGACCATCACAGAAGCTTGAAAAATCAAAATATTCCTTTGAAATATTATTTTTCTGTTCATAAAGTAATATTGCTTGATTCATAGTTGAATAAAATTTCTTTAATCTTGTAGATATTACCTGCTTATCATGCTTTTCTATTAAAGACGGTAAAGTTAAGGCGGCAACAACTCCAATTACACCTAAAGTAATTAACACTTCTGCTAAGGTAAATCCGTTTTTTATACTTCTATAGTGATGTTTCATATCACTAGTATAACATATTTTTTCTTTTTTACAACGGAGTAAAAAATTCCTTTCTGCGGCTAAATAATCGCCCCCCCCCCGAAATTCATACAAATATCTTTCATACAAGCTCCTTTCTTTCGATTCTATTAATTAAATAAAGCATTAATTTTATCAAGTATTTCTTGTGGATCTATTTCATTTGTTACTTTATTAATATCCTGAGCAATTTGATACAATTTAGCAGCTTCAATCTTATCACCAGTAATAGCAATTGCACGAGCCAAGTTAAAATGAGCAAGTGCATAATTAGGGTTGTACTCAACTGATTTTTTAAATAAATCAATTGCTTGGCTTACACGACCTAAGTCATCAAGATATATTACTCCCATATTGTTATAAGCTATATCATAATCAGGCTTATATTCTATAGCTAAACTGTATTCTTTTAATGCCTCATCAATATCTCCTTTTCCCCAGAACAAAAAGCCTAAATTACAGTGAATTTGAGCATTTTTAGGATCTAAATCCAAAGCATTACGATAGACTGTCAAAGCATTATCAATATCCTCCTTATCATAAAAAGCACTACCTAAATTAACATATATATCAATATCTTTAGGAGTAAGAAGATATGCACTTTGATAAGAACTTATTGCTGCGTCCAAATCTTGTTTTCCTTCTTGATATACAAAACCAAGAGTCTGATTTATGATACTCGTCCATTGCTTTCTTGGATTCAATGTAACAGCAGTTTGAAAATGAGATATAGCACCTTGTATATCCCCCTTCACATATAAAATATTTGCCAAATTAGAGTGAACATCAGGCATGTTAGGCATTATCTGAATTAATTTTTGATAAATTTCAACAGCACTATCATAATCACCTTGTTCTTCATAGGCCTGACAAAGATGTCTATAAGCCGAAATATTCAAACTATCTAACCATATTGCCATTTTATACTCTGTAATCGCATCATCAAAATGCCCAAGAGCTCTATATACGTCGCCTAATAGACAGTATAACGGAACAAATCCCGGAGCTTTTTCTATCGCATCTATGTAAGTTTCTACCGCATCATTCAATCCCTTCATCTGAACCTGATAAAAACCTTTGATAAGCATTGGTAAGAACTTTAAGTACGACAATGACCTAAACACATTTCCTACAGCAACTTTATCAAATGGCAAAGTCATCCAAGACAAAAATAACTCAAACTGAGATAATGCCCAATTTTTTAAACTTCTTGCAGAAGAAAGACTATACAAATTTGATAATAAAAAGTGCGCACAAGAATTCCTTAAAGGTGCATATTTTATTGCTTTTTTAGCATTAATTGAAGCTTCTAAAAATCTCGCTCTTTTAGTATAAGTTTCAGCTAACAAATAATATGCCTTAGCTAATTTATTATCTTTTGAAATAGCCATATCAAGATAATTAATAGCCTTATCTAAATCTCCTTTAAAAAAATGAGCTTGACCTATCTTAAAGTAAATCTCAGCAGAATCAATGTATGACTCCAAAGCCCTTTGATATTCTGTAATTGCTTCATCAATATATTGACATGAATTATAAATATCTAAATGCCATGCTAAATATAAATCACCTAAGCGAACATGCAAATCCGCATTTGTCGGATCATCCTGCAAACCTATCTGACAAAGCTCTATGGCATTTTTTACATTTCCGGTTTTATATTCTTTATTAATCTTTTTTTCAAGCTGTTTTGTTATCATAATATATTATTTTAAGTTCTTGACAGAACTTCCAAAAAGTACCATACTTACATTGTAAATAATTTAGTGTTAAAATGCAAGTTATTAATCAGTAGAAATAAAAAAAACATATATGTGTACTATATTCAAGGAGTAAAAATGAAAGAAAACAAAATCTACTTTGTCGATGTAACAAACAGAGATGGGGTTCAAACATCACGTTTAGGGCTAGCTAAACTTCAAAAAACAATTATTAATTTAATGCTTGATGATATGGGGATTACACAATCAGAGTTTGGTTTTCCGACAACAAAACACGAAATAAATTATCTTAACGGTAACCTTGAATTAGTAGAGCGTGGAGTAATTTCTAAAACAAAATTATCAGGCTGGATGCGTGGTATAGCAGAAGACGTTGAACTATCTTTTGAGAATGTTCCAAAACTAAAAAATGTCAATCTTTCCCAATCCACATCTGAACAAATGATATTAGGGAAATACATGGGTAAAAAAACGGCAAATGACATTATTAAAATGACTTGCGAAGCAGTAGAATGTGCCAAATCAAAAGGTGCAGAAATTATAGGAGTCAATGCTGAAGATGCCTCAAGAAGTGATATAGAGTTCTTGATAAAATATGCAAAAGAATCTAAAAAAGCAGGAGCATCACGTTTTAGATACTGCGATACACTTGGATATGAAGATCCTAAAACAACTTATGACAGAATTTTTAAAATTGCTAAAGAAACACATATGCCTATAGAGCTACATTATCATAATGACTTGGGCATGGCAGTTGCATGCTCTGTAATGGGTGCTAAAGCAGCTATTGATGCAGGGGTCGATGCATATATTAACACTGCAATTAACGGAATGGGAGAAAGAGCAGGAAATGCTGATTTGGTATCTTGTCTGCTTGCGATTTTAAAGTCTGCAGGTTTTAGTAACAAATACAACATTGACCCAAATATTGATTTAAGCAAAGCATGGAAACTTGCAAAATACACATCATATGCTTTTGGTGTACCTATCCCAATTAACCAACCAGCGGTAGGTGACAATGCTTTTGCCCATGAATCAGGGATTCATGCAGATGGAGCTTTAAAAGACAGAAGAAATTACGAATTATACGATTTTGAAGAACTTGGCAGAGGTGAACCTGAAATCATTGAAACAGGAAGAATGATTACTACGGGAGAATATGGTGGAATTAAAGGTTTCAGAAACGTTTATGATAACCTTGAATTAGAATTTAAGGATGAACATGAGGCTCGAAATATTCTTGAGCTTGCTCGTTATGCAAACGTCCATACTCAAAAACCTCTAACATCAAGTGAATTAAGATTTATATATTATTATCCTGATGTGGCAGCAAGAGTAATGACTGTATCTCCATACTATGAACCTCAAGGAGCTATCAAAGAAAGAGTTGATGCACATCTACTGACTAAACCTCATAGGATAATATAAAATGTCACTTGAAAAAGTTCAAAAATACTTAAAAAAATTCAATAAAGACAAAGATATTATCATTCTGGATGCTTCTACTGCAACTGTTGAATTAGCTTCAAAAGCTCTTGAAGTAGAACCTGATAAAATAGCAAAAACTCTTTCTTTTAAAACACAAGATGGAGCAATTATAGTAGTTGCGTCAGGTATGGCTAGAATTGATAACAAAAAATACAGGGATACTTTTCATTTAAAAGCTAAAATGCTTTCTAGTGAAGAGGTCGAAAATTTAATTGGACATGAAATCGGAGGAGTGTGCCCTTTTGCAATCGAAAATAAAAATGTAAGAATTTACCTTGATAAGTCTTTACAAAAATATGATTATGTATATCCTGCTTGCGGAAGTAAGAATTCTGCAATAAAACTCTCATGTAAAGAACTTGAGGATTTATCTAACTCACTATCTTGGGTGGATGTTTGCAAGGATTATCAACATAGCCAAGAAAATTGTTCATGCTAAAATAATAATGGATATAAGGAGAATATGTTATGGGACAAACTTTAGCAGAAAAAATAATATCAAAGCATACAAATAAGTCTGTAAAAGCAGGAGAATTAGTTATTGCAAATGTTGATGTTGCAGCAGTTCAAGATGGAACCGGACCGCTTACGGTGCAAGAATTTAAAAAACTTGGCCTACCAAAACTAAATAACCCTGAAAGAACTATTTTATTTATTGACCATGCATCTCCTAGTCCTAGAAAAGAGTTATCCAATACCCATACGGTCCTAAGGGATTTTTCAAAAGAATACGGAGCAGTTCTTTCTGATGTAGGAGCTGGAGTATGTCACCAAAGACTGGTTGAAACATTCGTAAACCCTGGAGAAATACTCGTTGGAGCTGATTCTCATACTTGTACTTCAGGAGCTTTAGGTGCTTTTGCAACAGGCATGGGTTCAACTGACATAGCTGTGGCTATGGGACTTGGAAAAACTTGGCTAAAAGTTCCTGCAACCTTTAAAATTGAAGTCACAGGAAAATTTAGACCAGGCATTACGTCTAAAGATTTAATGCTTCACTTAATAGGTCTTATTGGAGCTGATGGTGCGACATATAAAGCTCTTGAATTCTGTGGTGATACTATTGAAAATATGGAAATGTCAGAAAGATTTACTCTTGCAAATATGGCAGTAGAAGCTGGTGCAAAAGCAGGATTATTTGAATCTGATAATAAAACTAAAGAATTTCTTAAATCAAGAGGTCGCGAAGAAAAATTCATTCCTCTAAAAGCAGATCAGGATGCTGTATATGAAAGAATTATTAAAATTAATGCAGAAGATGTCCCTCATACAGTATCTTGTCCTCACACAGTAGATAACACTAAAACTGTAGATGAATTGAAAAATATAAAAGTTGATCAAGTATTTGTCGGAACCTGCACAAACGGAAGAATTGAAGATTTAAGAATTGTAGAGAAAATTCTTAAATGGAAAAAAGTTCATAAAGATGTTAGAATGTTGATTTGTCCTGCATCTAAAGATGTTTACATTCAAGCATTGAAAGAAGGGTTAATTGAAACTTTTGTAGAAGCTAATGCAACAATTTTACCTCCAGGATGTGGTCCTTGTGTTGGGGTACATGCCGGAACTCTTGCTGATGGTGAAGTATGTCTTGCAACACAAAACAGAAACTTTCAAGGTAGAATGGGTAATACGAAAGGATTTATCTATCTTGCCTCTCCATACGTAGCAGCATATACTGCTTTGAATGGCTACATTAGTGCTGAATAATAAAAATTTATTATTATATAAAAAAAAATATACTCTATCGGTTATGTATTAGAGTATAAACAATTATGCCAGCATATTCCTTAGTATAGACAATAAGGAGATAATATGTCTGGGAAATCACAGTACAAAAAAATGTCTTTAGAAGAACTTGTTGTCCTTTCACAACAAAGTGATTTTATTGCGTTAGAAGAATTAATAAGACGTGAACAAAAGAATATTTTTGCAGCTTTTTCTTACCTTTGTTCAAAAAACGAAAATGTATCAGATCTTACACAAGAAGCACTTCTAAGAATTGCAAAAAATATACATAATCTTAAAAATCCTAAAAATTTTAAAAGTTGGCTAAACCAAATTATCACAAATTTATTCTATGATGAACTTAGAAAAAATCAAAAAAAACCAAATATAATTTCAATCGATCAAGATGATAGTGAAGAAATCTTAAACACCCCAATAAAATTTCAATTACTTGATAAAAAATGTAAACCTCACGAAAAATGCATATCTCAAGAGCTTGGTAAAGTCATAAAAAATGCAATATTGGATCTTCCTGAGCAATTCAGGATTGTAATTATCTTACGAGAATTACAAGGACTATCATATGAAGAAATTGCAGAAGCAACTAATACTACAATTGGTACAGTTAAATCTCGAATTGCAAGAGCAAGATGCAAACTGCAAGAAGGATTAAAAGCCTACATATAAAAGGAGAAAATAATGCAATATCAACTAACATGCGAACAAGTAGGAGCGTTAATGGCTTTTTATATAGAAGACAAACTAAGTGACAAACTATCGAAATACGTTGAAGAGCACTTAGAAATTTGCCCTGCTTGCAGAGAAAAATATGAAACTATGAAAAAAATTATTACAAAATACGCAGCAATACAAAGAAACATTAGCAAAGAACAAACTGCAGAAAATCAACCTCCATACATAACAAAACAATATGAAGAGTTTAAATCTAATCTTTCTGCATATATCGATAATGAATTAGATGATGATGAAAATATTAAAATAAAAAAAATCACAATATCAAATCCATTAGCAAGAAAAGATTTAGAAGAAATGTACACGTTTAAAAAACTTTTGCATAACTCATTTGAAAAAACAAAAAATGACTCAAAAGAAGACTATACAAAATGTATTATGAACAAATTACAAAACGAAAATGCAAATTGCTACGAAAAAGAGCCTATATTTGGAATCATCGCAATATTTAGTGCTCTTATAATCTGCATTGTTGCAGGAATAATCGGCATATTATATCTTTAAAGAACCAACTGAATGATACTTAATTGAAGCGATCTTCTGATAATCAAGCATCGAAATTCCCTTGACTTGAGGTGTTGAAACTTTTCCATCATTACTATTCGGAGAATTTAGAGCTTGTTTCTGTTTTATTGCAGCATATTTATTCCTTGCAATTGGAGTGATTAAGTTACTTGATATAATTGAACCAATAAGTCCTGTAATTACTTCTGCACCATTCTTAAATGGTTTAAACTCTTCTGCGATATCAGTCTTATAATTTGGAAGTTTTGTAATATCAAAACTCCAATCTCCAGCATAAACTTTTCCTTTTACTCTACTTTGTCCTTTTTCAAGAATATGACCATTCTTTTTAAGTAACTCAGTAATATTTGAAGTTCTTAACTTAGCAGTTTTGGTAAGTTTTGAACCAATATATTTTACACCATTTGTAAATGTATAAAAGGATAATATATTTACAGCAGCATCAGCAACTTCTTGAGGAATTAAAAACACCTTTTGCTCAGATGAAATTTTATCATTCAGTAACACAGCACTAATTTGAGCTGCTGATGACAAAATCCAACCTATTACACCAGTATGCACAAGCATAGTACCTGGATTTTCACCATAATTTTTATAAATAGCAGATTTTGCACTATTCCAGATTTTAGAAGGAGAAAGCATTATTTAATTTCTCCTTTCTCTTGTTGATATTTTATAAGCTTATTAGTTAAAAATTTTGTCAAAGGTGCATCAATCGCAAAATTTGTGAATAACATTACAACTAGAGAAACAATTGTCCCCATTGCATTCCTATATTGTGCAAATGCATCTTTATTAGCAGGATCAAGATTTTTTGGAGTAAACAGCTGCCTTACCCTTTTTTGGATAGGTGAAGCATTTTTAGGTATTTCCGCAAGTGTTTTAGATGTTGCAGCTATTCCCTTGATACAAGCATATCTAACAGCATAACCGGTTAAAGTTCCTGCAACAATTTTAGCAATAGTTCTTGCTACTGATACTTTTCGTGTTTTTTCATCAACAGCCTTATTATGATAATCAATAAAAGGCTGCATAAAAATTGCTGTTGCTCCCATTACAACACGCTGTTGAGGCGATGTCCACTTTCTGCCGATATAAGCAACTGTATCAATGACTTTATCTTTTTTTACCTCCATTGAAGGTAAATGATTATACATTGATTTTATTGGAGTAATAATTGGTTTAAAAAAACTTATACCTGACATATTTCCACCCACAACAATAAAGGTTGTAAAGCTCTAAAATTGCTATAATATCAATTAATATTAATAAATATTTACAATCCTAATCAGCTTTTGTATTGTACTACAGGTATAGTTTTTTGTAAATAGGAGATTACAATTTTGCACCTTTAGGTACGACAGTTACTCCCCCTTCTGAAACATGGAAACCTCTCCTTAAATCTTCATCACGATTAAAACCTATTTTTGTATTTGGAGGAATAATTACATTCTTATCAATGATGGCTTTTCTTATTTGAGAATAACGCCCTATATCGACATTCTCCATAATTATACTATCTGTGACTTGTGAATAGCTGTTAATTCGAACTTTTGGAGAAAGCACACATCTTGAAAGTCCACCTCCTGAGACAATACAACCTTCCGAAACCATAGAATTAGTAGCCATACCAACCCTATCGCCTTCTTCCCAAACAAATTTTGCTGGCGGATAGTTATGATTATAAGTTCTCAGCGGCCATTCTTTTGAATACAAGTTCAATTCAGGATTATAATTCAACAAATCCATGTTTGCTTGCCAATAAGCATCAATACTTCCGACATCTCTCCAGTACCCGCGTTCAGTATCAGACATACCAGGGAATGTATTATTTGCAAAATTATATATAAAAATCCTTTTACCATCATTTAGAAGCATTGGTATTACATTCTTACCAAAATCATGACTTGATTCTTGAATTTGTTCATCGCGATCTAGTGCATCTAACAAAGCTGCTTTATTAAAAATATAATTACCCATAGAAGCAAGACACATATTCGGATTACCAGGAATTGATTTAGGTCTGTCTTTTGGTTTTTCAACAAAATTTATTAAACGCCAATCATCGTCTACTTCAATAATTCCAAATTCATGAGCTTCATCTATTGGAATAGGAATAGCAGAAATAGATAAGTCAGCATCCTTTTCTTTATGAAAATCCAACATCTGAGAAACATCCATCTTATAGATATGATCTCCTCCAAAAATGCAAACATAATCAGGGTCTTCATCTGTAATATGAAAAACATTTTGATATATAGCATCAGCAGTTCCACGATACCAATCTTGACCGGTTCTCATCTGTGCAGGTGCTAAATCAACATACTGATTCAAAAATGGAGATAAAGCCCAACCTCTTGTTATATGCTTATTCAACGAATCTGATTTATATTGAGTCAAAACTTTGATTTTATAAAATCCGGAATTTATAAAGTTATTCAATACAAAATCAATAATTCTATACCTGCCTCCAAAAGGGACAGCAGGTTTAGCTCTTTCTTTTGTTAAAGGTAGTAATCTTTTTCCCTCTCCGCCTGCTAAAATCATAACCAATGCATCATCTATAGACATATTTAAGCTCCTATTCTCTAACTATAATTATACATCAATTTATACTTGTCATGTAATTTATTTTATTAATAAATGTAACAATATACACAACAAACAAATTCAAAAAATAAAAAAACACTTAATATATATGTAAGTGCAAATTAATTAGTGGAGTTTATATGACAGATAACATTAAGCAAATCAATGGCAATAGAATTTCCTATACAATTGACAAAGGTGACAATCTTACTAAGATTGCAAAAGCAAATAACACAACAATTGATGCAATACTAAAATTAAATCCAAATATAAAAAATCCAAACGTAATATACGCAGGGAAAACATTAATTATAACTAATAACAAACCTTTTATCCAAAAAGAAGATTACAGCCCAAATAATATGAATCTTGGAGAAGTTAGGATTAATGATGAAAATATAAAAAAAATTGATGATAAAGAAATTAAATCGAACTTTTTTGCCAATAACCTTGGGAAATTAAGCTCACAGACAATTAATGATAATAATCCCACAACAAAAATTGTTATAGAACTACAAGCAGGTAAATCAATGACAAGAAAGGATAATGACACCCCATATAGTATCCTAAATAAAGTTGTAGCAGATCATATTAATAATGAAAGCATAATTACAAAAGATGAAAACAACAATTTAAAAATTAAAAATCAATGGCTTGAAAATACAGATTTATATAAAGCATTCATTAGTGAAGACGTTAACGGAGATAACTTTAGCGGTGAAAATAACAAGCTAATTCCAAGAGGAGAAAGTGGAAACCATGTTCAAATTCCATCTTTAGAAATTGATAAAAATGGAAAAAAATATTTTACGCTACATGGCAATGAAAAAATACTGTTTTTTGATGAAAAAGGTCAAAAAGTTGATTTTGAAAACGGTACAATAATAAATACACAAAATGAAAATCAAATAGAAAAAAATATTAAATTACCTATGGATTATCAAAATATATCAAAAATTCCAAATGAAGAATTTTTGATAAGAGAAGATAACAATGATAAGGCTCTTAATATTGGGAAATTTTATGTAAACGGAGAAAAAGTAGAGATTTCAAATGTAAAATCTAACTTTTTTGCAAACAATATCAACCAATTTATGGAAAAAACATTAAATGATGATACTTCATCAAGCAGACTAGATATACAATTAAATATTGGTTCTCAAATTGATACAAGAGATACAAAAGCTGATGATATCCTAAAAAAAATACTTGGAAACAATTATAATAAGACATCTACTGTAAAGGAAAATTCAGGGAAATTTGAAATTATAAATACCGCAATTACAGAAACTGATTTATATAAAGCTTTTATCAGCAAAGATGTTAACGGAAATAACTTTGAAAATGGAAAAATTACACGTAATCACGATAATTTCAACCTTGTACAATTCCCTGCACTGGAAATAGATGAAAATAATAATAAATATTACACTCTTCACACTAATGATAATAAAGTGCTATTTTTTGATTCACAAGGTAAGCAAATTAATAAATAACTATTTTGCGATTAATGACAATCCCCACATCCACCGCAACTATTTTTATTACACCCAGAAATATTAATTAAGTCTTGAAAATCAAAAACTTCGTCCTTAAGAATTTTTTCAATTACAATAGGATATAACAAATCTTCTA
>CASECH010000152.1 GCA_949286405.1 uncultured bacterium | reverse complement strand
TTAACCGCTTTTTATTTTATTAGCAAAAATTATTTTTTAGTGTTTTAATTATGTTTGTAATTTATATTTATGGTCTAAAGGGGTTAATATGAAAGTAGGTTTAAATGTGAATTCTTCTAAAGTTGGAGTAGATCAAAATTTTAATGGAATTAGACTGTCGAATTCAAGTTTTGAAAGAGTTAGAGACATAGTTTTTCATTTGAATAGAACTGGTTTTTCTAATTTGGGACATAAAACTATGTTTATTGATAATACTATAGCCGCTAAAATTAAAAAGTTTAAGGAATTTAGATCAATAGCATTGTTTAATGATAGAGAGTTTGGGGCAATTTTTTTACCTTGGAGTAAGGAAGCTTATTTGGTTGCTAATCCTGCTTATGAACAATTGATGTTCCCTGTTGTTAAACAATTAGATCGTGGGGCTTCTATTAATTTAATGATATAGGTTGATTTTTTATTTTTTTTTATTAATAAAAAATTATGTTTAATTTCTTCAGAATAAAAAAGACTTGTGAGCATGATAAAATTCCATTGGATGTTGAGTATGCTTATTGTCCCGATTGTGGGGAATTAGTTGAAAATCAGTGGTATATGGTTCGTTGCGCTTGTTGTGGTGTCAAACTTAGAGGTATAATTAAAAATGGGAAGATTATTCCTGAAAAACATTATTGTCATAATTGTGGTAGTAATGAGTTTATTGTAGAAAAGATTGATAAGATTAACTTTATAGATATTAGATTTGCTGTATTAAGAAGAGAGGTTGTTATTTCTAATATTGATGAGTATACACAAAGTTGGGTTGATAGTGTTGGAGTGTATTATGGTAAAAAATATATACAATGTAAGTATTAGAATAAAAGATTGCATACTAAAATAGCAGAAATAATACCTATAAAATCTGCAAGAAGACCTACGATTAATGCATATCTATGTTTTGATATGCCTACAGCCCCAAAGTAGACCGCAAGAATGTAAAATGTTGTTTCGCTTGAGCCTACCATTATGGCTGCAAGTTTTGTTGCATATGCATCTGGTCCTAGATTATTGGCTATATCTGAAAAAACTCCAAGAGCAGCTGAGCCTGAGAGAGATCTTACTATCATGATAGGTATTGTATCTGCTGGAACATTAAAATATGACAATATAGGTTTGAGCAATTCGCCTGTAGATTCTATTATTCCAGATGCTCTAAACATTGATATTGCAACTATTATTGCAACAAGATAGGGGATTATATTTACAGCAACTTTAAAACCATCTTTTGCTCCTTCTGTAAATGTTTCATAGAGAGGAACTTTTTTTAGTAGACCCATCGTTAAAATTAAAAGTATAATTGATGGTAGTGCCCAAAGAGAAATAATATTCATTAAAGTCTGTATCATATGTTTTTCTCCTCAGACTTAGTTTGTGGAATCCAGAACTTTTGAAATAGTTTTGCTAATAATATTGCACTTAGGAATGCTATTGAAGTGACAAGTAGAGTTGGGGCTATTATTTCTGTTGGATTTTTGTAGCCGATACTAATTAGTACAGCTATTACGGTTGCAGGAATAAGTTGAAATCCTGCTGTACTCATAGCTAGGAACATACACATTGCATTTGAGGCTGATTTTTTATCTTCATTATGTTTTTGTAGTTCTTCCATTGCTTTTATGCCAATTGGAGTTGCTGCATTTGCAAGTCCAAAAGCATTTGCTGTAAATGTCATTGCAATATCTCCTATTGCAGGAGAATCTTCTGGAATTTCGTTAAATATTTTTTTTGTGATTGGTTTAATTAATTTGGAAATTATTTTTATAAGTCCACAATTTTCTGCTATTTTCATTATTCCGAGCCAAAAAGCCATTATCCCAATTAGAGAAAATGCAACTTTTACTGATAACTCTGCTCCTGATAAAATTGCATTGACAACATCAGATAATTTTCCGTTTATTGCACCAGCTATGATTGAAATAACTATTAAAAAATAGAATATATAGTTCATAGATGTATTAAATCATTAAAATTATTGTAGGTCAATTTGTTATTAATCGTTTGACTATTTTATAGAGCTTTTTTGTGGTAAAATTTATATGGTCATAAATTTTATATAGTGAGATAATTGATATGAATAGAACAGTAGAAGTTTTTGCTGGTGCTTACGCTAGTGGAAAATCTGAAACAGCAACGAATAGAGCAAGGCAATTTGCAAAATTAAATAAAAAGATTACACTAGTTGATTTAGATACGGTAGAACCTGCTTATACTTTGCGTCCGATTGCTAAGAAATTAGAAGAGGAAGGTATAAATGTGATTACCCAGCCAGAGTATTTTGGGTTGGGGGAAGCTGGAAGTTATATTACACCTGCTCAACAAAATTGTTTGAGTGTTGCAGGGGATATGGTTATTGATGTTGGATATGGAGCAGCAGGACTTGATATGCTTGATATTCTCTCTAATATCGATAATGAGGCAGATCTTAAAATTTATTTGGTTGTCAATACTTCAAAATTTGAGACTTGTAATGTTGAAAATTTAACAGAGTATGTTACTTTTTCAGAAGGATTAGAAAAAAGACCTTGGAAAAAATTCGATGGATTTATTTCTAATACCCACTTTGGAGATGATACAACTAAGGAAGATGTTATTAGAGGTTATAATATCGTTAAGGAAGTTGGTCAAAAATTAGGAATCCCTGTAAGAGCTATTGGAGTTGATCGTAAAATAGCCGCAGATTTTGATTTAACTTATGACGGTGTCGATGTATGGGTATATGATAGAATTATGCCTAAAGCTTTTTGGTAATAATTAAAAAGGTAGATTTTATAGTCTACCTTTTTTTGTATTGAAAAATAAGTCATTGACTTCTTCTAGCAATTTTAACCTATTTAAGTTTTGTTTATAAGCTCTATGCCAATTCTTTATTACTTTAATTAGATTATTTTTACCGCTTTTCCCTGTATTTTTAACTAAAGAATTGTAAAATAGAGGAGAATCATCTATTATTTTCCCTTTTTCATATCTTCTTACGTATAATCTATCTTTTGTTGCACCTATTGCTGCGGTAATTTTGGGGTATATTTTTAACATAATTAATTTATTATCCTTTCACTATCTATTGGGGTAAAAAGACCAGCCTTAATAAAAAGGCTGGTCTTAGTTAGTTCTATAGCTTATTTGCAGCAAGAGCAAGCACCACAAGCACAACCTAAAGCTTCTTTAGCTTCTTCAAGTCTTACTTTGATACGTCCGTCTACTGCAATACCTTCACCTGTTGTTTCAGATATTAACAATGGGTTGATATCTAATTCATCGATAAATTTGAAATCGTTAACTAATTGAGATAATCTCAATAATGTTTCTTGAATTTGATCGATTTGAGCAGGTTTTGTACCTCTTGCTCCTTCTAGTAATTTGTATGCTTTTACTGATTTAATCATATCCATTGCATCAACGTCTGTAAGAGGAGCAATTCTGAATGTTACGTCTTTCATAACTTCTACGAATACGCCACCTAAACCGAACATCATCATTGGACCATATTGAGGATCTGTAGCAATACCACATACCATTTCTCTTGAACCTTTTACCATTTCTTGAATGATAACGCCTTCAAGACCGTCTAAAAGTCCTTTTGCTTCCAATCTTTCAAGAAGTGCTTTGTATTCTTTTCT
>CASECH010000151.1 GCA_949286405.1 uncultured bacterium | reverse complement strand
TTCGTACCTGACAATTTTTTATATGCAGTTAAATGATTTCTTATTTTTCTTACAATTTCTCTTGATGAACGATCAGCAGGATCTAAAAATTTATCAATATTATCCAACGCCAAAGTCGTTGCTTTATAGTTATCTATTACATCATGAGTAATTACCTGACGCAATTTTGCAACATTATTTGCCATATTCATCTTGTCAGCTTTAATATAATCATCAGCAATAAATGTCTGCCACACATCTTTTGAATATAATGATTTTACTGATTTAAAATTCTTAGACCAAAAATAATCAAATAATCCGGATACAGAATGACGCATTTGTCTGTATCTTGAAATTCTTGCATCTTTTCCAAAACCTTTTTCAATATTTGTATTTATTTGAGCTCTTATATTTGCAGCATCAGCTAACCATTCTTTTAGAGTTTTTTCCACTCCGTTAATATTTATAACTTTATCAGCTGAGCCTACATCAAGATTAGAATTAATCCCTTCAAGATGTTGGAAAAATTTTTCAAACTTTTTATTTGTCACACCATAAGAATTTATTACAGTATTTCGACCGATTTTTTCAAACAATTTGGTAACTGCTTCATGCATCTTTCTTGTAATTTTTAAATTACCATTTTTTCCCCACATTAAACGTTGAAATCCTACATCCTTCCAAGAAGTTATATTATTAATACTTTCAGATTTTTTCATAAAGGAATCAACAGCTCTCAATGATACAATGTAAAATTCTTCAAATTTACTGGCAGTTTTTCCAGCCTTTATATTGGCAATTTTCTGTTCTAGTTTGAGTTTCAACTTAGCTAAATATTTTCCAGCACCTTTCGATGCAAAACCTCTAATCAAAGCTAAAGATCCAAAACCTGCAACTAATGCACCTATTGCAACAGTTTTTGATAATTTATTAGTCTTACCTTCTTTCCCGCCTTCTTTTACTTGCTCAATCTCTTTTTTTGAATTCAAAAAATACTTACCCTCCTTATCCTTAAAGGGGGAATTATAAGTACCTGCAGTATTCAAATTTGAAACAGAATTTATCATATACACATACAAAAAATTACTAACCTTACATATAAATAAACACAATAAAAAAGAAAAAATTGCACAATATAGAACTTTTTATTAAAGATTATTACAAGGCAAGCTCTTTTGCAATCTCATTTGCAACTTCTTCAGATGAAATTTTTTCCGACAATAAAGCTTTAACTTCTCCTAATTGTTTAATATTATCTTCTCTATACGCTCTATCAAATAAAAGCTTTTCTATCTCATATACAATGTTATTTACAGAAACCTTATTTTCAATTATTTCCGGAACTATTATCTTATTTGCAATTATATTAGGCAAAGATACCATCTTTATACACCTTACTAATAAATAAATCAAATAAAATAAATACGGTCCTCTATAAGCAATTATCATTGGGGACTGGTACAAAGCAGCTTCTAAAGCAACAGTTCCTGAAGCTAGAATCAATGCATCAGATACACTCAACAGAGCCTGATTTTCACCTTTTATAACTTTAAAATCAGCATCTTTCAAATATTTTTTATAGACATCATCTTTCAAATTTGGAGCTTGAGAAATACAAAACTGCAAATCAGGATGCCTTTTTTGTAATTCTTTAGCCGATTTTACAAAAACATCCATCAAATACTTAAGCTCAAAGACTCTTGATCCAGGAAATATTGATACAAGTCTTTTATTAATATCAAATCCATGCTTTTCAAAAAATTCTATTTTATCTGCTTTTTCTGGCAACTGAGAAACTAATGGATGCCCACAATAATGGGTAGGGATTCCATAACTTTCGTATAAATCCTTTTCAAAAGGAAATATACACAATACTTTATCAATATTCTTTTTAATTGTATTAATCCGCCATTTCCTACTAGCCCAAACTTGAGGAGGAATATAATAAAAAACTTTTATACCTGCTTTTTTTAAAAATTTAGATATTGATAAATTAAAAGCACCATAATCTATCAATAAAACCAAATCAGGCTTAAACTTTTTAGTTAGATAATCTACAAGACGTTTCCCCAAGCTTAAATGATCAATAATTATTTTAGGAGAAAGTCCCACAGCACCCATCTTTTTTTGATCAGAAAATAACTTTGCACCTGCTTTTCTAAGATTTTCACCACCAATACCCTCAACAACAAGTTCCGGATACTGCTTTTTCAAGCACTCAATAACCTTACCTGCATGGATATCTCCTGAATATTCTCCGGTAACAACAAAAATCTTTTTCATTTTTATACAGCCATAATTACAATATTGTTATCATCTGCAAATTGGATAACTTTTTCCTGATCTACAATAATAGTTTCATTTGCTTCTACTGCAATCAAATTTGCCTTATATTTTTGCATAGTTTTCAAAGTTCTCAAACCAATTGCAGGAATATCAAAACGTTTATCCTGTGATGGTTTTGAAACTTTTACAACAACTGCATCTTTTTTAGCTAACTTAGAACCTCTTTTGATACACATATCTGTGCCTTCAATAGCTTCTACTGCCATAATCATCTTATCTTTAATAACTACTGACTGCCCTACATCAATTTTGCCCATTTCTTTTGCTAGCCAAAATCCATAATTTACGTCCTCCAGCTGCTCTTTTGTCGGTTTTAATTTTCCCAAAACACCTGCTGGAATCATACAATTTTTTATAAATATAGTCTGATCCAATACTGTTATACCAATTTTTTCAAATTCATTTACTATCATCAGCATAACTTCATCATCATTCAATCTTTGTGCCGCTTTTAATAACTCAATCGCCCTTGAATCAAACTTATGTAATTGTAAAAGAACTCTTTTATGAACTTTGCCTAAAAAAGTAGCTTGTTTAATTTCTTCATCTTTTAAAATTTGTTCAATTCTATTAACTTCTCCTGGATGACAAGAATATACTTTTGAACAATATTTTTTTAGTTGTCTCAAATTATCTTTAGCTAAAGAAATACAAACAACTTCAAAACCGTTTTCTTTAGCGTACTGCGCCATTTTTACAGGTAAAGTTCCATCTCCTGCAATTAATCCTTGTTTATTTTCCAACATTATTGACACGACTAATATTCCTCTTTTTCCAAAACAATTATATCACAACATTTTATTTTTTCAGAGAATTTATTTCACTTACCTGAAAATCATTCAACGAAACAGCTCCACCAAGCAGCTTTGTATTTAATATCACCTGTGCATAAGACTCAGCTAACTCTAATTTCAAATACGCACTTTTCAAATCACTATCTCCGACAATTACACCATGATTTGCCATTAAAATAACATTGTAATCTTTAAAATATACAGAAGTTTTATCAACTAAATCTTTAGATGATGGAAGTCCATACTCAGCTAAAGGAATCTGTCCAAAATAAAAAATATTTTCAGGCATAATAGGCTCATCCAAAGCAATTCTACAAGCAGCAAATGTACTTAGGTAAGGAGAATGCATATGCAAAATATAATTTATATCAGGTCTTTGTTTGTAATACTCAATATGAAGCATTTTTTCAGATGACGGTTTTTTATCTCCATCAATTATATTTCCATTAAAATCAATAAGCACAAAATCATCCTCTGACAAATAACCATTTGCAGATCCAGACACTGTAATCAAAATTCCATCACCACATCTAGCAGAAATATTACCTGATATTCCGGGAGTCATATTTTTTTTACCGCAAAGTTTACCATATTCAATCAATTCTTTTTTTAAATTTTTTAAACTGTTCATTATATTTCTTCCCTATCCGGATCTTCTATATCTATTACTTCTGCATAAATTTTCTTAACAGGAGTATTTATCTGATCTTTTTCCTCAAAATCAACTAATTTTTCAGTCTTTTTATTGCTGTTAGCTAATTTATCAGGATTTTTTATCTCCATTTTGTCATACTCTAAAGAAGAATTTTTCGTGTCCATATACACATTCACAGAAAAATAAGTCTGACCACGCACAACGTCATAACCTATACTAAACTTTAAATCATCAGGTCCGAATAATAGTATAAAAGAATTCTCTTGGAATAACTTTCCGTTAATAGAATCATCCGTAAGAGTCAATGAACCTGCCCAAGCAAGCGTCAAATACTTATTTACACGAAAAGCTTCTCTTAGGTACACATTTGAGTGTCCATAACGATAAGCATCATATACAGGCATTGGAGTTCCATCTTGAAAAGCAGAGGCAAAATATCCTAACTCCTGCATCCAACGTTTATACTGAGTATGAATTCTAGGACCTATTCGACCTACAAACTGAGTATCACCTGTACCGTACAAAGCAGCACTACCTTGTAATACAGCATCAACATTGAATAAAATAGCATCCTTTGGCCTTGAATAATTATACAAATTTTGTGCAATCTCTGCCATGTAACGAGTACGAGTAGTTCCTATATTCCCAATCGGAATATTTTCACCATATCTATTTTGGTCATTATCTTGCATATACCCAAATGATGCTCGGTGTTGAAAAGACAAACTTAATCCATCTTTAATAGTATTAGGGACCAAAATTCTATCTTTATAAACTAATTCCGCAGAATATTTCGGAATTCTCATCCCAAACCACCAATCATCAAGATATGAATTAGCACCATATTGCAAATACAATCTATCATCTAATTGTTGTTTTCCGCGTAATACAAATATATCATTTGCAGATCCATACATAAACTCTGTCATATTTGTACCGCTACGATATTTTAGTCCTGCACCAAACCCAATTTTATCCTTGTAATTTAACATCGGCATAACTTTTACAATAGCACCGTTTGGAACATCAAAAACAAAACCAGGTCCTATAAACATACCAATCTTAGTTCTTGAACCAAATTCAGGATAACTTGCCTCAAAATATTCTTGCTTTTTATTAGTATGAGCTGTAAAAGATGGTATCGTAAACAGTTTTTTGTCACCATAAAAAATTGAAGCTTTTTTTAATGTAATGACATCATGATCTTTTTTTGCATTTACATAAACATCTTTAGCTTTTATCTTTATTGCGGTATCCCCATATTCTTCTCCGAGTTTATCCGCCAAAGAAGATCTTTCTCCCTCCGCAACTAACATGTTATTAAAAACATCTCCACCAATCATTTGGGTATGAAAATTTATGATATTTGATTCTTCAGAAAGTAATTTCCCATTTTTTAAAATAATTTTATCCTGTTCATAATCAGCAGTTCTAGCCCTCACTGTAAGATATGCATGCTTTGAATTAACATTTTCCATAAACGAATTTTCTTCATTCATGTTTATTTGAATAAAATCACCTTTGACAACATTATTTTCGCGAATTACTTCAACATTCCCATACGCTTTTAATATATTTGAAGCCCTGTTATAGACCATTTTATCTGCTTTTAATGTAACTTTTTGGGGAGGGAATACCAAAACAGGCTTTCCTGTCGCAATTAAGTCATTTGTTTCATTGTCAAAATCAACAATATCTGCATCAAGCAATGCTTCATTACTTGTAACCTGTTCTTTTACGCTACCTTCCAATTCGATTGTCTTCTCTGAATTCTCAACATTCTCAGCAGAATCAATCCCCAAAGCACTATCAATTACTTTACTATCAACTGATTCCTCTTGCAAAAACTTTTCATGTTCTCTTTTTTCTTGCTCAAGTATTTTTTCAGCGTCCCTCAAATCCTTTGTCCTAAAATAATTAGTCATTTTTATACGACATTTTTTAAACAAAGGCATGCTTTTTATTGGACCTATCATATTTTGAGGATCATCAGACGTTACATTTGGACCTGGTATTATAGGAGCCTCATAAAAATACTCATGAAAATTTTCCAAATCTTGCGGAGTACTGAACAGCTCTTTAGAAGCAAATGACGGATTTGCTAATGATAACAATGATATTAATACTAAAACAAGATTCTTTTTCAATTTCCCCTACCTTAAATATAATTTAATGGATTATTAGGTTTTCCATTAACCCTTACTTCAAAATGACAATGTGGTCCTGTGCTATATCCGGTAGAGCCTTCATAGCCAACCACCTCTCCTTTTTGAACAAACTGTCCTTGTCTGGCCTTTATTGATGACATGTGGGCATAAAGCGTTGTAATAGGACGACCGTTAACTGTTCCATGATCAAGAATAACAACTTTGCCGTAACCGCCATACCATCCTGCATAAATAACTTTACCAGAATTTGAAGCTCTTATGCTACCTCGATTAGGTCCTGCTATGTCAACTCCAGAATGAAAAGTCCTACTGTTAAATATAGGATGAGTTCTCCACCCAAAAGGTGATGTAATACGACCGCCTATCGGTTTCATAAAACCGGTAGACGTAATTCTCACAGTAGAAGACCCTCTATTTCTATTTATCATATTTTGAATACTTGCAGACTGCCTTGCTAATTCTCTTTCTGCTCTTTCATAAGTAGCTCTGTCTGTTTTATACTTGTTTATCATACTCTGATTTTGAGCAATAGCACTTTTTATATATGCTTTTTGAGAATTTATTGACTCAATTGATTGAGCTAATTCCATTTTCCTAGCTTGGATATCTTGCTTCATCTTTGCAATACGTTCTGATTTTGCCTTTACTGCCATCATTCTTGCATAATCTTTTTTCAATATTATCTTTTCAAAATAGACAACATCCAACAATGAATTCAAATCTTTAGCACTGAATATCAAGTCAAACATACCCGTACGTTGATTTTTAAAGACTTGCCTTATTCTATTTTTCATATCAACATTGGCTTGGTTATATTCAGCAATAGATTTACTTAAATCAGCTTCCATTTTAGAAAGCTTTGCCTCTAAATTAGAATATTGAGACTTTGAATACTCTAAGTTGGCAGTAGCTGATTCAAGACGCTGCTGGTTTTTATAAAGTTTATTTTTTTCAAGATGTTCAAGGATTTTAAGTCGTTTAACTTTCTCATGAGCAGCTTTTTGTTTTTTCTGAATAGTATGCAACTGATTACACGAAGCTGACTGTGACTGGCAAACAGATATTGTCAGTACAGATAAAAAAATTATAAATATTTTTTTTAAAATCTTATTTATAGTCACTACTACCCTATTTTATTACAAGAGGTAACATCATTAATCCTACTGTCCAAGCAATAAAAGTAACAGCAATAATTCCTATAATTATTCTTTGATGTTTTCTAAAAAATTCCATATGTTCCCTCTAATATTCAAGACTGGTTCACTAATATTGTACTATCAAAAAAATTAAAGTGCAATTATTTAAATTTTATTTGCAAAAAATCGAAAAATCTATTAATATTGACTATATGGAATACAAGTTTGTAGATGACATCATAGAGAAAAAAACAATATTAAAAAGTGAAAGTAATATAAATCCATACTTTCTTGAAAATAATGTAGATCAAATAGAACAAATTATAGACTTTTTTAAAGCTAAAGCTCCTCTATTACTAGTTTCAGGATTTACTGGCACAGGGAAAAACACTGTCGTAAAAGAGGCACTTAACTATCTAAGTGGGGAATCAATTGTAATATCATATAACTGTTTTGAAACAAGCATTTTGGATGATATCCTATTAAGTTTTTTCGAAACATTCAGAAAACTCTGTGCACAAAATATTATTCAACCCCCAAAGCTAAAATCAGACAATTTTACGCAAAAAATTAATACATACTTTCAGACAATTGAAAAACCTATAGTAATTGTAATAAATTCTTTTGAAGAAGTCCTAAAAGATAACAAACAGGAAATTTTAAATTTTTTTAAATACCTTTCAAACTTTTCAAAAATAAAAATTATTATTACTGCAAGAAAATTTGATTTATATGACTTTGAAAACCAAATTGAATACAAAAAAATATCTATATTAGCACTTGAAAAGGGAATTTTCGAAAAATACTTACGAGCAAACGACATTAAAAATATAGGTCCGTTATCTGATGAATTATACAAACACACAAGAGGATATTGGTTCTATACATCTTTAGCTGTAAAAATCATATCACTTAGAAAACTATCCCTTGTAGACTTCCTTGCAGGATTCACTAAAAGTCTTACATCTTTCAATGATTTTATTTTAAGAGAAGCACTATCCTTTGTAGACCCAGTAAGCGGTCATTTATTTAGATTTCTGACAATAATGCGTCATCCAGTTAATATAAATCTTATAAAAACATTAAATTTATATAATGAGGAAAGAATTAAATTTTTTGTAGACAATATGCTGCTTACACAAGATGATGAAAGCATATACATTCAAGACTACTACAAAGTCATAGCAGAAAATTCAATCCCTGATAATATTGCAATAAAATTGCATAAATCTTGCAGTGAATTATACACAACACAACTTCCCCTAAAACCACTTGAAAGAGATATTCTAGTTTCTCGTCAAACAATGAGAAAGGAAATAGAATATCATAATATGTTTGTTCCTAAAAAACCGATCCTAAACACAAAAGCTGTTTCAGGAGCAGAAATAATAGAATATGGAATCCAAACAAAAAATACAGCTCAACAACAAAAAACAAAAGAACAAACTCCTTTTGAAGTAAAAAATGAAAAAGAAAATAAACTAAAACAAATCTCATTTGTATTTGATTCTGAAGAAAATGAGATAGCTATTATGAATAAAATAGCACATTCAATAAATACATACATAAACAAACAAGAACAGAAAGAAAAAGAACAAGCTGAAATTAAAAATCTCAAACTAATTGAACTATTAAACCTTGCAAAACAAAAGGAACAACTATTTGAATATAAAAAAGTAATAGTAATTTATAACAGAGCACTTGAATTAAACAGTGACGATGATTATTATACATTTTTACCTACCATATACACAAAACTTGCAGAAGCATACAAAAATCTTTCTGACTGGTTTAATTCTCTTAAATACAATGAACTTGCTCTTGAATTCTTCAAATCAAGCGGTGATTTAGAAAAAATAAATGAAACAAAATATGAACTCGCTAATATATACTATATTACATTTAAACATGAAAAAGCAAAAGAACTGATTGATGAAATTCTCAATAGCGGAATACTTAGCAAAACATTAGAAGTAAAGACATACTTACTACTTGCAAATATTTCAGAAGCAAAATCAAACGCCATCGACTCTTTTGAATATTATAAACATGCAATAGATATTGCGGATTTAACTGTTGAAAAACCTATTCTTTCCGAACTATTTTTCAAATATGCACTTATGCTTGATGAACAAGATAAACCCGAGTTAGCAGTACAATTCTATAAAAAATGTGTAAACATTGACTCTAACCCTAAAGTCAATACATATCTTTCTTCAGCTCTTACGAATATTGCAGCCATTTATGAGGAAGTCAATAAAACAGAATTTGCAATAAGATATTACCAAGAAGCTCTAAAAATTGATGAAAAAACTTCTAACTACAATGGAATCTATTTATCTTCAATAAAACTTGCAGAAATATTTATGAAAAAAAATTCTGAAAAAACTTTGGAATTTTTGAAAGATGCAAAACATTCCGCATTAGAGCTCAAAGAACCTTTCTACATAGTATCAGCTGACATTGCACTGGGAGATTTTTACTATAACAAAAAACAAAATAAAAAAGCAATGGAACACTACATACTGGCTTACAAACTTGCAAAAAATTCATTTAGCAAAGATAATATACTAAAAATAGAAATGAGAATCAGTGATATCAAACTGAGAATTGGTGAAAGCAGTTTTGATATTCTAGCGAAAGAATTTGACTATGAAAAATAAAGATTTTTATAACAAATATGTTGAGGCTTTTTTAAACCAAAACTCTAAACTAAACCTTATCTCAAAGAATGATGAAAAATTTCTGTGGGAAAAACATATATTTGATAGCCTTGCAATAGAAGAATTTTTTACCAAATTCCCAAACGCAAAACGAGAAACTTTACTTGATATCGGAACAGGAGGCGGCTTCCCTGCTGTACCTATAGCAATTACTTACCCAGAAATTAAAGTGTACGCTCTTGATAGCATAAGAAAAAAAATAAATGCTATTGCTCAACTAAAAGAAGAACTAAATATCCAAAATCTTTTCCCAATATGTGAAAGGGCTGAAAATCTAACTCAAAAATTCAATTTAATAACTTCACGAGCAGTAGCACCTCTAAAGACAATTACAGAATACGCAATGCCATTACTTGAAAAAAATGGTTACTTCATTGCATACAAATCAATTAAAACACAAGAAGAAATTTCTGAAGCTCAAAAAATTCTAAAAAAATATAATGCCAAAGTAACCGAAATTATACAATATGATTTGCCACTAGAAGAAAATCATACAAGGAATTTAATAATAATTTCAAGAAACTAACAAAAATTTAATTGTAAAAACATTCAAACAAAATCTCGAATACATAAATATAATCTAAAATCATTGAATTTTCTCTGTGATACAAGAATATATTTGTATTAATCTGTTTATGAATAATTTATATAAAAAAAAACCACTCATTTCTGAGTGGGTCGTTTTCTGCATCCTAATGGTCTCTTTTAGTGTTTATTATTTAGGAGTTTATA
>CASECH010000150.1 GCA_949286405.1 uncultured bacterium | reverse complement strand
GTCAATCATGCTCAATTTAAAGCTATTACATGGTTCACAGGATTTTTAGCATGAAATCATGCTCCATGCATGGGTTTCCATGTTTTTTAGCCAGATTAAGAAATGTAAAAATATCTTATATTAGAATTAGTCACCGCACAAAACACCCTGCATTGATGAAGGAGAATATCCATTTCCCCCAGACCAACTAAAATTTGAACACTTTCTCAAACTCGAATTTCCAAAATAATCCCTATCAGATGCCCAATAACATAAATTAGAAGGTATTGAAGAGTTACCATAACCCAAAACAGGTTTTACAGTATAAGCTAATTCATCATAACTAGGCAAAGACATATCATTATCTTTACAGATTTTAACAGCATCATCCCAAGTAGCTGTTCCCATATATACGTAACATTTACCTTTAACTTTTCCATCACAACCATCTGAAAAACGTGCAATATTAAAACTTCTGATATCATGATATTTATTATTTATAGTTTCACTATTAGGCCCCTTCCCCCCATTAACATCCATAACAAAATCTATTGATGATGTCACAGAAGATGTATATGCAAACTCTTTTGTTTTCCCAAAACCTACAGGTAAAGACTTATTCACAGCAATCACAGGATCACCAACATCTATCGGCTGAGCATCTTGATTATATGTCAAAATTATTGCTGCTCCATCTGACAAAACTAATCCCACATTTCCTGTTTTATTAGCTTTTACATTTACATTTTTACCTGTTTTAGCCAAACTAACATCAAAGTCTTTTCCATCACTGGTACGAACATTTTTAGTAGGCCAGCAATCATCAATATGCTGGGAATCACAACGCTTCGCAATTGTTAAATGTTTTTGTAATTCATTTACAAATTCATCGGTACTTTTATAACTGCCATCCAGTAACCCTAGAGAACGCATTTTATCCATAGCTTGAGTAACTTTATAAGCAATATTCGCCTGACGACTAGAATTTACTAATTCGGAAACATTATCTACAATGAAAGGAATAGTCATAGCGGCTACTACACCAATGATACCTAAAGTAATCAAGACTTCTGCCAATGTGAATGCTGTTTGTTTTATATCTACTCCTTTTATTTTGTGATATAACATGTTACTATTATACAGCATTTTTTGCTGTTGGCAAACCCCAAAATTGTTATCTGAGCTTAGAAAGTGCCCCCCCCCCGAGATTCTTCAGCTAATAAAACTTTTCTTTCAAACATAACTATTTCCTTTCTTTTCCTAAAATATACAGATATTATACCCAAATGTGTTTTATAATTATCATACATTTAACTGATTATCAACAAATACTCTTCAAAGCAAGAAAAATCAAAATCAAACCACCTAAAATTTCCAGATATTTTGAAGGGAATTTTTTGAAAAAATTACCGCTCCAAAACCCGACAATAGACATCAAAAATGAAGCCAAACCGATTACTACAACAGGAATAATAAGAGGAGTTTTAGTAAAATTTAAGCTGGCTCCTGCTACAAGAGCATCAATACTAGTAGCAATCCCCATACCAATCAAACATTTTATATCAAGACAACAAATCTCGTTATTTTGCTCTTCTTGAAAAGCTTCAACAATAAATTTCAATCCCAAGAGAGTAAAAATTGCAAAAACAATAAATTTACTAAATGGTTCAACATACTCACGAATAACGTCAGCTCCAACATAACCGATACAAGGCATCAAACCTTGAGAAAGTCCCATTGTAAGGGCAAGTGCTAAAGAATTTTTTAGTCTGTTATGAGTAAATATTAAACCTTGAGAAAAAGATACAACCAAACAGTCTATACCAAGGGCAAAAGCTAAAAATATAATTTCTGTAATACTCAATTTACATTTACCTCAATTTCAAACAATCTTTGCCATGGAAAACTGTAACTAAAATTAACATCTTTTATTCCCAATTTAGCACACAATAAATTTTCGTAATCCCTCATTTTACCAGTAACAATACTCACATCAGGATTTACCATTTCTTGCCTTACATTTGCCTGATAAGCCCAATCATCCAAAAATCTTACAAGCTGTAACTTTTTAAAAGCCAAATCATCAAAATTTTTCGCATAAAATTTTACTATAGCTGCACAAATCAAGCTGCCTAAACTATTTGCAGAAGTATTCCATGCAGAATATCCATAGAAATTTTCACCAAAATCATTTTCAAACAGTTTTTTTACAAACGCACTATCAGCACCATTTGCAAAACGTACATCTCCAACCATATATGCTTGTGACGGAACAGAAAAATTTTTGTTATATGGCACTGTATTGACCTTCATAACGATTTCACCTTGATGGTCAATGAAGTTGTTAACGTACAATAAAATATCCGCTTGTTGAGGCTCACAGACCTCGCATCCTGCAAGTTCTAATTGTCCCAACACAGATTTTTCAATTGATACATCTTCATAATTAGAAATAAGATTTTTACACTCAGGTTCAGTGAATACAGGAGCTATTTTAATTCTGTCCAATTTCATATTTAAATGATAAAAATCGCTCACAGCTCTTGATAGCAGACTCAAAGGTATTTCATCCGCACCAGTTTTAACAAAACCACCCATTTTCTCAAGAGAATTAGCTTCTTGTACATTAAATCCATACTCAGCACAATCATCTTTAGAAAATACTAAAGTATCAAATAGCCCCTCTTTTTGCCATTGAAGATATATTTTATTTATTTCAAAATTTCTTTTACGGGTAGCTATATAATCATCTAAAATTTCAGATGGAATAATATTTGCAATACAGCTTTCTGATCCAAGCTTATGAGATTGAAAAGAATAGTCAAAAATCTTTTTTCCCCATTTGTTCCAATACTCTTTTTCTTCTTCGTTAACATTATTATTGGAAATTCTCATAATACTTGAAAATGCATATATCTTAGCATTTTTACCTTCTAAAATTTTACGCAAACGACCAATTCTGTTGTAAATTTCGTCAAAAGTATCAGGACAACGTCTTGAAGATATAAGGCCTCCATATGCAACAGTATCAAGTGGAAGAATAATTGCATCTACTGTTGGTAAACCCTCAAGCCACTCAAAAAGTTTTTCTACATTAGCATACTTATGCAAATCACCAAGATAGCTTCTTTCAGGAATATAAAATTCAATATCCTTGTTAATATCTGCTATTTGCTTAGGTAGTGTATAACATACCGGTCTATTATCAATTGGTACAAATGCTATGTTCATAACTTTATTATATGTTATCATCGAAATTAAGCAAAAAGGTAACAATTTATGACGTTGGATAAATCCTCAAAAAATATTCAAAAAATATTCAATAATATTGCTTCAAAATATGACTTTATCAATAATGTCATTTCCTTAGGAAGTCACTACAGAATTAAACAAAAATGTCTAAAAAATTTCAAAATACAACCTCATGACACTTTGCTTGATTTGTGTTGTGGGACAGGGGACTTATGCCAAATTGCAAAAGATATTCAACCTCTAGCTCTAGTTACTGGTGTAGATTTTTCTGAAAACATGTTAAAAATAGCAAACGCCAAAACACATAATATCAAATATATTCAATCAGACGTAAACAAGCTACCTTTTGAAAACAACTCTTTTAATTTTGTAACCATCAGTTTTGGATTGCGTAATATCAACAATCCTGAAAAAACAATTGAAGAAATATACAGAGTCTTAAAACCTAATGGAAAATTTATGCATATTGACTTTGGAGAACACAATATTCTAAATAAAATTTTCAATTTTACAGTACCACTAATTGCCAAAGTTTTAACAAAATATTCATACGCATATGAATATCTTGTTAAATCAAAAAAAATATTCCCAACACCGGATGAGTTGATCAAAGATTTTACAAGCAAAAATTTCAAATTTGAAAAAAGACAAGATTTCCTATTCGGAAGTATTTCATGCCAGATATTCAGCAAATGATTAGAAATTTATGTTATAACATCTACCTTTCAAATAATCTCTTATACCATTAAATGTTTCTTTTAAAATATAATTAATAGATTCTTTTGTAGAATATGCAATATGTGGAGTAATAATTACGTTTTCCATTTTTACAAGTGAAGCAAGAGCTTCCTGCTCATCAATACAATCAAGAGGAATATCGTCATCTCTCAAATTTTTACACTTAAAATTCATATCCTCACAAGTTACCACATCCAAAGCAGCACCTTTTAACTTTCCGGTAACAACTGCATTATACACAGCTCTTGTATCAACAGTTTCACCTGCAGAAGTATTTACAAAATAGCTTCCATCCTTCATCATTCTAAATTCTTTGTCTGAAAACATATGATAATTGTCACCGGTATAAGGAATATGTACAGAAATAATATCAGCCTTTCCTATTAAATCGTACAAATCAACATACTCGACATAACTTTCCAATTCTTTTTTAGGACACAAGTCATAACCAATAACACTCATACCAAAAAATTTAGCTATATCAGCGACTTTAGCACCTATAGCACCTGTACCTACTATCCCAAGAGTTAAATCCTCCAAATTATGTCCGACAAATTCAGGTTTTTTATATCCCAAACTCAAAAACTTTGAAGCAGCAGGAATATCTCTAATTAAAGAAAGAATAAGCCCAAAAGTATATTGAGCAACAGGTTTTGCACCATATTTCTCGACATTAATAACCGCAATATTTCTAGCATTAGCAGCAGTTGTCGAAATATGATCATACGCAGTAGAACGAGTCGTAATAACTCTCAAATTTTTAAACTTACTAATCACATTCGCAGAGACATTAGAATTCACAAATACACTTATGACAGTAGTATTATCTAATTTATCTATTGATAAATTTTTAACTGTTTCATCATTAAGACTCTCTCTATAAAAAGTGATATTAAAATGCTCAAGATCATGTGTACTAAAAAATTCCTTTTCACTTTCTCTGTAATCAAAAATCAACATATTTACTGTCATAACTCAAAATCTCCATTGAATAAATATTAGCTAAACATATTATTCAAAAAAAGTTGATTTATTCTATTGTACAAAAGTACATATTTTAAATCCTAATTAATTAATAAATAGTTGAATGAAAATGAGCACAAAAAGTTTTATCTTAAAGATGCGAAAGGAGTTCAAATGAAAACCGATTTAATAATAAAAGAACCTGATTTATACTTTGACAGTATCCATCAAGAACTGAATAATTTTTTAAGAGATACATTTCTTGTACATACAATGGCAAATCCGCTAAATCTTAAAAAAGTTTCAACCTGGCGTCCTGCAATAGAAGTTAAACAAAATGATAAAAATTATAAAATAAAAGTACAACTTCCCGGTGTTAATAAAGACGATATCAATGTCGAAATCGATAACGACTTTATGACAATAACTGCAGAAATTCAGGAAGAAAAAGAAGAAAAGGAAGAAAAAGCTAAAAACGAACGTTACCACACCTCAGAATTTCGTTACGGCAAATATCAACGAACCATATCTTTTGATTCTCCAATAAAATCAGAAGATGCACACGCTACATATGATAATGGTATTCTTGCAATAACAATTCCAAAACTTAAACAAGAAATAAAAGAACCCAGAAAACTTACAATTCACGATAAAAAGAAATAACAAACAAAAATATATAAAAAGTTCGAATTCCAAAGCCGAATCTGCCATGATATTTTTGGTCGCGAGTCCTCATACGGGAAGTGTCAATCACTTCAAACGGGCTAACCTCCCACCCTCACTCATAGTTTGAAAAAGCTGCATGTGAAAACGGGTAAATTGCAGAATCTGCAACGTATGGAAAGATGAGTTTAAAACTCATAACACCGCGAAATAAGCGGCGGAATTCGAATAGGCAGTCAACTGCCACAAAAGGTGTAACACGAAAATTTGTTACACCTTTTATTTTAATACACATTCATCATTAATTAATTCAAAAAGCAAGCTGAAAAATGTCCACTACCAACCATAAACTCTTGAGGAATTTGTTTTTTACAAATATCCATACACTTTGCACAACGCGGATGAAATCTGCATCCTGAAATATCTTGCTGAATTGAAGGAGGCTGACCTGAAATTGTTTCAAGCTTCTCTCCATAATTAGACGGTAAAGATTTTAATAATGCAAGCGTATATGGATGTTTTGGATTTGAGAAAAATTCTTCTGCAGACGCTCTTTCAACAATCCGACCGGCATACATTACAGCAACGTTATCCGCATTTTCTGATACAAGAGCTAAATCATGAGTAATCAACAAAATTGATGTATCAGTCTCTTTTTTAATCTCATTTAACAAATTCATAATCTGAGCCTGAATTGTTACATCTAAAGCAGTCGTCGGCTCATCAGCAATAATCACTTCTGCATTGCAAGCTAAAGCCATAGCAATAATAGCTCTTTGTTTCATCCCCCCTGAAAACTCATGAGGATAAGCACTCATTCTTTCCCTAGCACAAGGGATTTGAACCATATCCAAAGCCTCTACAGCTTTTTCGTAAGCAGAATCTCCTGAAAGCCCTTGGTGAATTTTTATAACTTCTAATAACTGATTGCCTACCGTATACAAAGGATTTAAAGACGTCATAGGATCTTGAGGGATTAGAGCAATTTTCGCCCCTCTAATATCCTGTAATTGTCTTGATGAAAGCTTTAAAATATCTTTTCCATCATATAAAATTTCACCTCCAAGAACTCTTGCAGATTTTGGTAAAAGTTTTAAAATACTCATCGCAGTCATAGTCTTACCACAACCAGACTCCCCAACTAAAGCAAGCATTTTACCCTTTTCCAATTTAAAAGAAACATCAAAAAGAGCCTGCCTTAGTCCGCATTCACAATCAAACCCTAAACTTAAATTTTTAACATCTATTATTGCCATAAAACTATTATAATACACTCCTGACTAAAATTAATATCCCTCTAATATATAACTTTTATAATAATTTATTAAACTATAAATATTCAAATATTAAGAAATATTAACACAATAAAACCTAGATTTCACAAACATTTTCAGGGATTTAATAGCATTAAAAGCATGAATTCATGCAATTTTCCAAGACAAAAATTGTTTATAAAAGCATAGGGGATATTACAAAAAATAATTTTCTTGTCACGAGGAAAATTGAAAGGGGAAAAAATGAGTTTAGAAGTAAAGAAAGTTGCAGGATATGAGCAAACACAACAAACAACTGCTGTTAATTCTGCACAAAAAGCACAACAAGAAAAAGAAAAACTTAACAATGAGATTCAACAAGCATTATTAGGAAATACTAAAGCACAAGAAAGCCGTAAAACTGCATTAGCAGAACAATATACAAAAGAATTGGATATGACAAATGCAGAAGCTAAAAAAGCAGCTCAAACACGCGTAGATGATGAAGTTGCAGAAGAAAGAATTTCCGGTACTGATGTATATTACAACAAATCAGAATACGAAAAAGCAAAAGCTCAAAGAGATGAAGAATACGACAAACTATACAAAAAATATAGAGCTGAAGGTATGAAAAGACGTGAAGCTAAAAAACTTGCAAATGCTGAAGCAGGTACAGTTACATACCTAAAAAACAGAAAAGTTCGTAATTTTATTGATGAAAATAAAAATAGATTCTTCAACGAAAAAGGAGAATTTGATCAAAATAAATTCAAAACAGAAATCAAAGAATGGTCAGGTGATAACAAACTTGATTTAAGTGAATCAAGAGCAGCTGCTGAACAGTATGATGTAAAAGCAAAAACTATCAGAAAATCAGCAAATTATGCAAACTTTGATGTTCAAAATGATAAAACAGCTCTAAAACGTCTAGGTCACGTTGCAGAATCAACAGCTATCGGAGGTGGAGTTGGAGCTGCTGTTGGAGCCCTACTTGGACCTCATATGAAGACCAAAGGAATCGTAAGTACAAAAGAACACTTTACAAGTACAGTAATAGACAGTGCAACTGGACAAGTAATTGATAAAATCACTACAACACGTCCACTAAATATTCCTGTTGAAGATAAAATCGGAGCAAAATACGGATCACTATATGGTGCAATAAGTGGAGCAGCAGGCGGTCTTGTATCAGGACTTGTTACAATGCGTAATGTAAAAGATGAAGGAGAAAAGGACGTATTCAACGGAATCTCAGCAGAAGAAATCGTAAAGGAAAAAGGTCTTGGAGTTGAAGGTTCAGCTAACAAAAAATTAGTTGATGGAATCCTAAAAATGGAAAACTTAACTGATGAACAAAAAGTTGAATTATTCAAAAAACACTATGGTGAAAACACTGGCAAACGTGTAACTCAAAGAGAACTAGTTGCAGCCTATGAAGAAGCAAAAAAATTAAATGTACCACCAAATCCAAACAACG
>CASECH010000149.1 GCA_949286405.1 uncultured bacterium | reverse complement strand
GCCGATGCTGATGCTGACGCCGACAACGATAACGATAACGATAACGATAGTGATGCCGATGATGATGGATACTATAAAAGAACTTGGAAACAAAGAGTTCTTGATGATGGAGTTCAGTCAATAGATAAACGCCAATATATGAGATTTAGTGTTGAAGGTAATAGACATCCTGTTCATCTTGCAGAAAACAGTCAAATTGATGGGCTGGTTGATATCTCAAGAGGAGGTATAGCGGTTACACATCATAATGACTTAAAAGTTGGAGATGTAGTTCCTGTTCACATTACCTATGGTGATTTGAATATAGATGCTGACGTTAAGATATTGTCTGCTTCAAAGAATAGAGCAGGTGCCGAATTTATTAACTTAGATCAAGCAACTGCAAACAAACTTCTGTATATGAATATATTATTAGATGAGGCAGAAACAGCTATGGCAAAAGGTAATTTATCATATAACAGATAGTTTTATATATGCTCAAATAAAAAAAGAACTAACTTATTTAAAGCTGGTTCTTTTTTTTATGCTCTCATTGCGTAATAATTCATCATTCCATATCTTTGTCGATTGATTTTTGCAAGCATTTCTGCGGTGCCTTGATAGTCATGTTTATCTATTACAGGTTTTGTAACCCCTGAATTATTTTGGTTTTGATTACCTTGTTGGAGTTGTTGTAATTTTGAGCCTGCTGCAAGTAGTGTGTTTCCAACTTTTTCTAAATTTTCAAAAGTATTTGATTTAGTTTTGTCACTAACTTGTTTAGAGCTTTCTTTAGCTATTTCTTTTGTGCCATCTTGAGTGACTTGTTTAGTACTTTCACTTGTTACATCTTTTACTTTTTCGGCAACTTTTTCATTATTAGATATATTTTGGGCTAATTTTTGTGATGCTTCGTTAGCTTTTTTATTTATTTCATCGAAAGTTTTGGACATGTTTTTAGTACTTTTAGCTGCACTAGTTCCGGCTGTAATGGCTGATGCCGCACTAGTTAATGCCCCTGCAAGGTTTCCTTCAGCTGCATAAGCTGCAGTTTTAGTAATCCCTGCTGCAGTTTGACCATATTGACCAATAGTTTCTGTTATTACTCCCATTTTTGACATAACTTGACCGGTTGCTATAAGTGCTGCACCTACACCAGCCCAACTTGTTGACATGCCTAATGCAATAAGCCCTTGACCTGCATAATTAAGAGTTGTGCCGGCAGTAGCTACAATTCCGCTTATTTGTTCAACATCATCAGCAAATTTAATAACTTCTTGAGCTCTAGTTTGGTTTTCAGTTACATCTGCTTGATTTGCTTTATTTATCGTAACTTGTTGGTTAGACAAGTTAGTCATTGTATTAATAGTTTTGGTAGAAGTTTGTTGGAGTGTATAAATTTTTTGTTGAGTACCACTCATTAGTTGAATTTTTGCGTTTAATTGTTCTTGTAGTAGACCGACTCTTTCTAAATCTGAACGCTCCATAGGTTGATCTTGGTCTGGTTCATTTACTTCATTACCTATTGACAAAGAAAATGCACTTGTTTTACCTACTCCTGTATTGTCTCCACCAAGTATACTATCTATTTCTTGTTGGAGTGCATCTACTTCAGTTTGGGTATCATCCATTGATTGTATTTCTTTTTGAATACTTTCTTGATTTTTTTCTAAAGCTTTATTTTCCAATTTCATTTGTTTTTCAAAAGCTTTAGTATCTTTGTCTATTTCTTTGGTAAGTTTGGTTGCGTATGTACCAACCTGTTTCATTTCTTTCGTATTATTTTCGGTTTGTGTTGTTAGTTGCTCTACATTATTTTTTTGAGCTTCAACTTGTCTGGTAGCTTTTTTGCCGTCTGAAGCGTTATCAATATTGAGTATTTCGTCATTACTAAAGGTTGTATTTCCATCTGCATTAGAATTATTTTCAGATGGTGTTGTTGTATTTAGAAGATTCATTAGTGTTTGTTGAGTATTAAGATCCTGAATACTTCCGTTACTTGTTGAAGTTGCTGCAACTCCAGGTGCATTAAAAATTGACCCGTTTGATGTCATCCAGGTAGGCGTAGATGAAGAAGTAGTACTTGTCTTTCCTTGTTTTGCAAGTAAGGCAAGCTTAATTATATCAGCCTGGTTCGTATTATTTACTGTGTTTACGCCCACTTTAAAGCTCTCCGTAGTTACTCTCTTAAATATATAAAAACTTCCTATTTAGGCTGATTTCACCATGTTTTAGTTTTGTTACATTTGTTAATATTACTTATTCTGTGTAAAAAATTTGATTAAATTTTTTATTTTTGCTAAAATTTTTTTATCTTAGTTATTAATTTTGAAGGGAGAAATAGTAATGAAATTAATGGAAGGAAAGAAAGGGGTTATTTTCGGAGTTTCTAATACTCACGGGATTGCCTATGCTATTGCAAAACAATTACATGAAGCAGGTGCTGATATTGCATTTACATATGCCGGTGAAGCTATGGAAAAACGTGTAAGACCTTTAGCTGAAGATATGAACGCAAAAATTATTATGAGCTGTGATGTGACTAAAGAAGAAGAAGTAGCAGCTGTATTTAAAGAATGCGAAAGAGTCTATGGTAAACTAGATTTTGTAGTTCATGCTGTTGCTTTTGCAGCTAAAGAAGATTTACAAGGCAGATTTATTGATACATCTAAAGCTGGTTGGGATTTAGCAATGGGTGTTAGTGCATATTCATTAATTTCATTGTGTAAACATGCAGAACCTATTATGAATGAAGGCGGTTCAATATTTGCTTTGACATATTTAGGTTCTGAATATGTTGTAGCTAATTATAATATTATGGGCGTTGCAAAAGCGGCATTAGAATCTTCTATGAGATATTTGGCAGCTGACTTAGGTAAAAAAGGCGTTAGAGTTAACTGTATATCTGCTGGAGCTGTTAAAACTCTTGCAGCTAAAGGTATTTCAGGATTTGATAAAATGCTTAAGGCTGCAGTTGCAAAAGCTCCTTTGGGAAGAAATGTTTCATTGGAGGATGTTGGTAAAGCTGGCTTATATTTAGCTTCTGATTTATCTACAGGTACAACTGGACAAATCTTGTACGTAGATTGCGGTTGTCATGCGGTATATGCATCTTTAGAAGAAATGGAAATTATTGCAAATTCTATTCCAAAGGCATAATTTTACCAAAATAACTATAAAAAAAGGAACACTATATAAGTGTTCCTTTTTTATAATTATCAAGAATTCTTTTAATTAATCTTTTTTTGTAGTATTTTTCGTCAATGTGGATATAATAGTTTTCTTCTGCGTCAATGATATACATGGATGGAAGTTTTTCTGGTAGAAATTTTCTTAACCATATATTATTTATTTGTTTATCACTATTTAGTATGGTAAAATTGAAATCTTCTTTGTATTCATTGTATATAAATTTCCCTAGTGGGTATATTTTTGCAATAGTATTTATATCTTTAGGTGATACAAATACTAGTATGGTTGGTTTGTTATTATTGATAGCTTGCTCAAAAGAGATTTCCATATATTCTTTATCAAGGTGTTTTGAAGAAAATGCATATGTTTTAGGAAACTGAGCAAAAAATATAGAGATAGTTAATAAGATAATTATTTTTTTCATAAAGATATTCTAACATGGAAAAATATTCCACTTATTTTATGTGGATAAATAATTATAAAGTGTTTTGTTATAAGATATTTTAACAATATGCTTTATAGATTTATTTAAAATTACATAATATACTATGTTTATATATTATTTTTTGTGATACTTTAAGTATATGGTATGGAAAATATGAGGTATTTTATATGACAGCAACAAAAATAGATGATTTACCTACTGTTTATGATGCAAAAGAAACAGAGGAAAGTATTTATAAATTTTGGGAAGAGGGAGGATTTTTCAAGGCTGATGCGAAAAGTCAAAAACCTCCTTATTCAATAGTAATTCCTCCACCTAATGTTACAGGCGTATTGCATATGGGACATGCGTTGGATGAAACATTACAAGATATCCTTGTACGTTACCATAGAATGGCTGGTTATGAAACATTGTGGATGCCAGGAACTGACCATGCAGGGATTGCTACACAAAATGTTGTTGAAAAAAAACTAAGAGAAAAAGGTCTATCTCGTTACGATTTAGGTCGTGAAAAGTTCTTGGAAGAAACTTGGGCTTGGGCTAATGAACACAAATCTGCAATTTTGGATCAATGTAAGCGTTTGGGGGCTTCTTTTGATAGAACAAGAGAACGTTTTACATTCGATAAAGGGTGTTCTGATGCTGTAAAAGAAGTATTTGTAAGACTTTATGAAAAAGGACTTATTTATAAAGGAAAGTATATTGTAAACTGGTGTCCTCGTTGTAATAGTGCTATTTCTGATGTTGAAACAGAATATGCAACAGAACAAGGACATATGTGGGAAATTTCATATCCTCTAAAAGGTGAATCAGGTGCAAT
>CASECH010000148.1 GCA_949286405.1 uncultured bacterium | reverse complement strand
TTGGACAATTCCTTCTAATATGGCAATCAGTATGCATCCAAGATTTGAATATACTTTCTTTGAATACAAGAATGATGTATATGTTGCAGCGACTGATTTATTAGGTAGTTTTTTGAAAGATGTTGAATGGGATGAAGCTGATATTAAAGTTTTAGGAACTTGTAAAGGACAAGATTTGGAACTATTGAATACTACTCATCCATTGGTAGATCGAAAATCACCTATTATTTTAGGTGAACATGTAACATTAGACGCCGGTACTGGATCTGTTCACACAGCACCTGGACATGGTCTTGAAGACTATGAAGTCGGATGCAGATATGGTATTGAGGTATTTTCTCCATTAGATAACAGAGGTGTATGGACAGAAGCGGTACAAGATAAAGATTTAGAAGGACTTCCATATTATAAAGGAAATTCTGTTGTTATAGAAAAACTTCAAAAAGCAGGAGCATTATTGGCTCAACAAGATATTCAACATAGTTATCCGCACTGTTGGAGATGTAAAAATCCTGTTATTTATAGGGCTACTCCACAATGGTTTGTTAAAGTTGATAAGTTTAGAGAACAAACTCTTGAAGCCATTAAGGGTGTAAAATGGATTCCTTCAAGTGGTGAAGCAAGAATTTCTAACATGGTTGCAGGACGTACAGATTGGTGTATTTCTCGTCAAAGAGCTTGGGGAGTTCCTATTCCTGTGTTCTACTGTGAAGACTGTGGAGAAGTTATTGTAACTGATGAAACTATTGAAAACGTTGCTAAAATATTTGAAAAAGAAAGTTCTGATGCTTGGGTAAAATACTCTGCTGAAGAATTATTACCTCAAGGTTTTGTATGTCCTAAATGTGGTAAAAATCATTTTACAAAAGAAAATGATATTATGGACGTATGGTTTGATTCAGGCATTACTTGGAGAGCGGTTGTTAATAAAAGATCTGATGAGTTAGCAACAACTCCTGTAGAAATGTATTTGGAAGGTTCTGACCAACATAGAGGTTGGTTCCAATCTTCTTTATTAACGTCTATGGCAACTCAGGGAATAGCACCATATAAAACTGTATTGACACACGGTTTTGTATTCGGAGAAGATGGCCGCAAGATGTCTAAGTCTTTGGGAAATTATATTAGACCAGATGAAATTATCAAGACATACGGTGCTGATATTCTTAGATTATGGGCTGCTTCTGTTGATTATAGAAATGATACTAAAATTGGTAACAACATAATTAAACAGCTTGCAGAAATATTTAAGAAAACAAGAAATACTTCAAGATTTTTAGTTGGTAACTTATTCGACTTTGATCCTGCTGTTGATTATGTTCAGTATGAAGACCTAAAAGCTATTGATAAATTTGCTTTGCATAAGTTAAATCAACTAATCGGTAGTGTTACTGAAGCGTTTGATAATTACGAATTTTACAAGTATTTCCAACAATTGCAAAATTTTGCAGCAGTTGATTTAAGTTCATTCTACTTAGATATTGTAAAAGATAGATTATATACAGCAGGTAAAAAATCTCTATCTCGTCGTGCTTGTCAGACAGTGCTTTATGAAATTCTTCAAACTCTTGTAAGAATTCTAGTTCCTGTAATGCCTCACCAAGCAGAAGATATTTGGATGAGTGTTCCTGAATGTCAAAAAGGTGGTTTGGTAAGTATTCTTCTTTCTGATTGGCCAAAGGTTAATGAAAAATGGGATAATCATAAATTAGAAGAAGATTTTACAAAAATCTTAAAAGCAAGAGAAGTTGTTACTAGAGCTATTGAGCCTTTAAGAGCTGACAAAAAAGTTGGAAGTTCTTTGGAGGTGGCTGTATATGTCGATGTAAAAGATAATGAAGTATTAAAAGCTAACGAGGATGAGTTATGTAATATATTCATTACTTCTCAAGCTTATGTAACAAATGAAAAACCGGCTGATGTATTAAATGAATACAAAGAAGATGATTTTACTGTATGGGTTACAAAAGCCGAAGGTGAAAAATGTTCTCGTTGCTGGAAATATCGAAAACTTAATGCCGATGGAATTTGTGAAGAATGCCTTGAGGCTATAAAATAGTTTTTCTTATTAATTATGTAATACAAAAAGACTGACATTTAGTCAGTCTTTTTTAAAATTTCATAACATTGTTAAGAAAATTCATGGCATTTTCTCTATTTGCAGCATCTTCATTAATTGTTGATATATCAGGTGTTATTATTCTTTTATTTTTGTTGTCTATTACGCAGAAAGAACCACAGTTTTCGATAAACCAGATATTACCGCTATAATTGTTCCCGTTTATTTGTGGTTCTGCTCTGTCTTCTATTGCTTGGGATTTCATTGTGTAGAAACTATTTAATGGTTGCTGGCCTACTGCATTGGATACAGTTTCTAAGAATTTCTTACTGTATTCTGAATTTTTTGAATACATTACATATACATATGTTTTGTCAGAGTGTAATATATCAAAAAAGAAGTCATTTTTAGGTGTATTATCATAAACCTCTTGAGGTATTGTAATTAATCTTGAATTGTAAAATTCTTCATAGGAAATGTTGTTTATTGTATTAAAATTTTTATCGAAAAAATAAGCTAAGTATCCTAATAATATAAGTAGTACTATAAAAATTGTTATTTTAATTTGATTTTTTTTCATTATTGACCTCTTTTTAGCACATTTATCTTGATTATCATAATACTTAGTTGTATTATTCCCAAAATATTACAGAATGTTAACATATTGTTTTATTAATTTAAAGTTTTTGTTTTTTTTGCCGATAACTAGAATACAGTTACGATTAATGAAAGGAAAAGGCTAAGAGTTATGGGAATGTCAGCTTCTCAAGCAAGATTATTAAGTATAACAGCTCGTTTGTCTGATAATGAAAATTCAGGTCAGAGTATTTCTTATTCAAAGCAACGTCTTGCTGACCAAACAGAACAATTAAATGCTGAATATAATGAAGCTCTTAGTGCTACTAAGTTGACTGTACTTACCGGTTTTAACGGTGCAGATGCACAATATACTGATATTTCTTATAATTTAATGACCGGTATTCAAATGGCTTCCAATACTAAACAATATGTTGTAACGGATACTATGGGTAGAGTTATGGTATCTGAAAATATTGCAGATGCTTATACAAAAAGTTCAGGAGATTACAATAAATTTTTGCAAGCTCTTGGATATTCTCAAGCGGATATTTCTTTAGAATATAAAAATAAACCTGCTGATAGTGCGGATGAAAATTACAGTAAATATACTGCTGTTGAAGAAAAAATTCATCAAGCTTGGGATAAATATTTTGAAAGTGTTGGAATTGATATTGGTGATTCTAATGAACATAGTCCAGAATTTAGTTATACATTAACTAATGATGGTTCTGGTTTTGTAGGATATTTGCAACAAACTAATTATGTTCAAAAGGCTAATTTAGCTCCAGATGGTTCAATACAATCATATGTTTTTGATGGTAACGGAGAGCCTGTATTTGAAACAACAGAGTATGAATATGTGCCAGTGTATGAAAAGGATGCAAATGGTAATAGTACATCAGTTCAGGCTACTGATAAAAATGGTTATCCGATTTATAATGCTGTAAAACTTGATACTCCAAGGTTGATAACTGTTGGAGAACCGAAATATACAATAAATGATGATGGTCAGTATATTGCATTGACTGATAATGATGGTAAACAGATAGTTTATGAAAGTACCACTGATGGTGCGTATTTAAAATTGCAAGATGGAGTTGCTACTAAAGTATATCAACCTATTAATTATGATGGAACAACTCAAGAACAAAGAGCTTTGTATGATTATGCTTTTGCATTAACTGAAGCTTATTTAAGAAGTGATGTTGACCCAGCTTATAATTCGGCTGATTATAAAAATGGAACAGATTCTGATAATGTTTCAGCTTTGACATATTATCAAAATTTGTTTAATAAAATGCAATCAAGTGGATTCTTTGCATATACAAATGATGCTATGAAAGCTATGGATGGTACAGGTATTTACAAATATTCTAAGGAAAGTGATAAATCTGATACTCCAGAAAAAGATAATACTATTTTTGAAAATATGTTAAAAAATGGTGAATTACAGTTGCAATATTACAGTACAACTGACAAATCTTTTGTAGGTACTTCAATAAGTGATGATGAATCAATTCAGGAAGTAAAAGACGAAAGTGCTATTGCTGCTGCTGAAACTAAATATACTCAAGACTTAGAAGATCTTGAAAGAAAAGACAAAAAACTCGACTTAGAGTTGAAAAAATTAGATACTGAACATAGTGCATTGCAAACAGAATATGATTCAGTAAAGAATGTTGTAGATAAAAATGTTGAAAAAACATTTAGTATCTTTAGTTAGTATCATTTAACCTTGATTCCTTTATAAATTTTCCCCTACTTATTTAATTATATTATTCGTAACTTTTCCTTACCGCTGTTAGTTTTTAATAAGCGGTTTTTTATTAAAAAAAAGAACCTCTTGAATTTCAAGAGATTCTTCTTTTTTATTATCCAAAAATGATTAGTCTTTAGAAACTACACCTGATTTTTCGATAATTTCTTTTTCAATGTTAGCAGGTACTTGCTCGTAGCATTTGAATTCCATTGAGAATGTACCTCTACCTTGAGTTTTTGAACGTATATCAGTAGCATAACCGAACATTTCACCTAAAGGAACGATTGCATTGATTTTTTGAATACCTGTTCCTTCGATAATTTCCATACCTTCAACACGTCCACGACGAGATGAAATATCACCGATAATATCACCAGTATTTTCTTCTGGTACTTCGATTTCAACTTTCATCATAGGTTCAAGAATGCATGGTTTCGCTTTGCGGCAACCTTCTTTGATAGCCATAGAACCAGCAATTTTGAAAGCCATTTCTGAAGAGTCAACATCGTGATATGATCCATCGTATAATTCAACTTTTACGTCGATCATAGGGAATCCAGCTAAGATACCGCCTTCAAGAGCTTCTTCCATACCTTTTCTTGCAGGTTCAATGTATTC
>CASECH010000147.1 GCA_949286405.1 uncultured bacterium | reverse complement strand
TGCGCTTGGCGCGATTCGAACGCGCGACCTATCCCTTAAAAGGGGAGTGCTCTACCTGCTGAGCTACAAGCGCAAAAAATATTTTATTCATACTGACTAATGCTATTCATTTCGTCCGTGAGTTAAGTGTAACAAGAAAAAAATTTAATGTCAACTATTTTTTTATAAAAAAAGTCAAGAAAAATTTCTTGACTTTTTTGAAACTTATTTTAGACATATTATTTTAACTGTATATATTTTTTTGCACAATCAAACATAGCATTGACTAAAGCTGCATTAGAATAAATATTCATACCATTTGACTCAAGAACTTGTTTCATTCTTTTTTCCCACATTGAATATACATCCTCTTGATTTAGCTCCAACACCTGTGCTATCATCAAAAGCTCTTTGAAATCAATAGGAATAGGAAGACTGCCACGTAACATATCTACAATATCAATTCTTTTTTTACGTGGAAAAGCTTTTAAGAAATTCACAACAGACATGCCTTTTTCTTTCATTACATCCTTAAAATACTCTATTGAATCATCTATCAAAATCGGCTCTTGCGGAATTTTATACTCTTCAAATATTTCAGGTTCGACTTCCATAACTGTTGCAATTCTTTCCAATGTCGTACTCCTTGTAGAAAAAGGTATGGTATCATCAATTAAATTGTACACATAGGAGAGTGTAACCCCAATCATCTCTGCAAAATCCTTTTTGTGCAATGAATTTTTATCTAAAAATTTTGCAACTTTTTCTGAACTTTTTTCTTGAATAATAGGTCTATTTTTTGAACTCATAACTGTATCCTCATCCGGTTTATTTATGCATTACTAAAATACAAATATTCTATCAATTTGTTAAGCGAAAGTGAGGTAAATCATAACGGTAATATTTATTTACGTTAAAATAATAAATAAAAAGGATTAATAAAAATGAAACTGATAACAGGATTAGGTAATATTGGAGATAAATATTGTTTCACACGACATAACGCAGGTTTTATGGTTGTTGATAAAATTGCACTTGAAAATAATTTATCTTTCAAACAAGATAGTAAACTCAAAAGTTTCATCACAAAATTCAGACATGGTGATGAAGATGTAATTATGATTAAGCCTACAACTTTTATGAACTTATCAGGAGAAGCAGTAAGAGCGGTAATGGATTATTACAAGATAAAAACAGAAGATATCCTCATAATATATGATGATATCGCACTTGATCTTGGAAGAATCAGATTCAAAGCAAACGGTTCTGATGGAGGTCATAATGGCATTAAATCGATTATAAAACATATTGGCACTAATAAATTTGACAGACTAAAAATAGGTATAGGACCACAACCTCCAATTCCTTCTGAAAATTATGTACTACAAAATTTTCCTAAAGATCATCAACAAGCTTTAAAAGATGTCTTAAACACTTCTGTAGAAGCAGTTATGTTCTACCTTGATAATAATATTGAAAAATCTCAAAATAAATTTAACTAACCAACCAGATTATTACCAAAATAAATATTTTTAATATAATAAAATAAAAAGGAGTATAAAAATGGGCTTACAATTAGCAGAACAATACGAAGATAATGAGCAATATAATGAAGCTCTTGAAGAATATAAAAAATTACATGAACAGAACCCTAAAGACCTAAGTATTATTGAAAGACTTGGTCATTTATCAATGGTTTTGGATAAAAAAGAAGATGCTGCAGAATATTATTCAAAAATTCTTGAATTTGATGCGACAAATACTCTTGCTTATGAACAGTTAATGGATATATATGTAAATTCTGACAGATACCAATATTACATATACAGAGGTAATTTACACCAAATTGAACAAAAATTTGAGCATGCTATTAACGACTATAAAAAAGCTCTTGCAAATACTCAGGAAGAAAAAGACGCAAACGCTGCAAGATTTGTACTTGCTACAATGTATGAACAAACAGGACAAAATTTAAAAGCTATTGATGAATACTTAAAACTTTTGGAATTTGAAGATACTCCGGAAGAAGCATTCCTAAGACTTGCAAATTTATACTTGAAAGAAGATGCTAAAGGCAGTGCAATTGAAGTATTGGAAAGAGCTAGAAAACAGGGCTATAACAGCAAAAATCTTCTTGAAAATTTGGCTCAAATTTATATAAGAGATGGACACGCTGAGAAAGCAATGGGAATAACTGAAGATGAATTAACAAAAGTCAAATGCTTACTTGAATGTGGAAAAAAAGAAGAAGCTTTTGAAAAACTTAATGAACTAGAAAGCCAATATAAAACTAACGGCAAATATTATTCACTAAAAGCTCAATATTATTACATAACAAATGATTTTGATAAAGCAATTGAGTGCGTGAATGAATTTGATAAATTCAGTAAAAATAATCCACTTACATACCAAATGAGAGCTTTAATTTATGAAAATAAAAATGATGATTATAATTCATACCTAAACTGGGGTAAATATAACTTGATAAGAGGCGATAAAGATGTTGCAATAAATGAATTTTTAAATGCATATCAACTAAAAAATGATGACGAAAATCTAGTTAGCACACTCGCCAGACTACTTGAAGAATCCGGAGATAAAAATCATGCTATGGAATTTTATGAAAGACTCTCTCAATTGGATCCAAACGATAAAAAAGCTCTTGAAAAATTAGCAAAATTCCGTGAAAGTATAGGTGATTACAGGTCTCAATGTGATTATCTTGAAAAATTATACGAACTTGATAAAAGGAATACTCTTAACATTAAAAAATTAGCAACTGCTTATGAAAAAATGCGGAATAAACCTGCTGCTATTGAATTTTACAACAAATTTCTTGAACTTGGTAAAGGGGATCCTGATTACGAAAAAATTAAAAATAAAGTAGAAAAATTAGCTCATACAGATATGCAAGAAGATGAAGGGCTTATAGATAAAATAATGAAATGGTTCGAGAAAAAATAAATTACACTAATAAAAAAGCACCTTGTTTATAAGGTGCTTTTATTTATA
>CASECH010000146.1 GCA_949286405.1 uncultured bacterium | reverse complement strand
TTTTTTATGGTGGGCGTTAGAAGACTCGAACTTCTGACATCCTCCTTGTAAGGGAGGCGCTCTACCAACTGAGCTAAACGCCCTTAACAAGATTAATCATAACTGAAACAATTTTTATTGTCAACTACTTTTTAGTTTTTGTATTTCTTTTTTTTAATTAAATGTTTACTTTATCTTATTGTTTTTCAAGTAGTTGTTTTTCATATTCCATACGTTGTTTTACTTTTATTTCATGGATTTCTCCATGATGTGATTCTTGGGCATTGTAGCGTTTTTCTCTAAGCCAGCCTTTAATACCTTCTTTTATTTTACTTGGTTCTTTTTCAGAATATTCTTTTACTTTTTTACTTTTAATATATTCTTCTTTGTTTGAAGGTATTGTCATGTAATCAGTTAACTCTGATTCATTAACCGCATAAGTTTCAGGGCTGACATAATCATCTGATGCTTGTGTAATATTGTTGCTTAGAATTATAAGACAAATTAATATAAATATTTTATTTTTCATAAATCCAACCTATTTTATATTTAAGTATAGGGACAGCGAGAAACTACGTCAAGTCCATGTGAATCCATGCCGCCTGTTGCAATTAAATCATATTTTTGTGCTGCATTGTTTATTATTTCAAGCCAGTTAAAGACTCTTTCTCCTTCATATGATTGGTAATAGCCTTCAAAAAATGTTGCTTTTTCGTCCCCTAATTTTTTGAAATTGTGGAACAAATCATCATAGAATTCTTCTATAGTAAGAGCTGATTTTAATGGACTTGTTCTTGCTGGATGTGCAATACACATATATCCGTAATTAAGTGAATTAACAAATTTTACTGTATCTTCAAAATCTGCAATTGCGTCAATTTTATTTCCTATATGTGGGTGTGATTTTGAGTAAATTTCTTGGGCTTTTAGTATGAATTGTTCAATGTTTTTAGGTATTTCCGGTAATTTTTTGTTTAAATATTTTTCAAGAGCTATTTTATATATTTTATAATATGGTTCAGACGATTTGAATAAATATTTGAATTTTTTTATCGGTTTTTCATATGTAAAATCAGTATTTGGACAATAATATGAATGTAGAATTTTCCCTGCAGTATATTTTTTTAACGGATGAGCAACTTCATCAAGTCCTTTTTTTACCATTTCATGTACTAGTGCTGCTTCTTCAAGAGTGAATTCATAGCCTAAATCACTTGATAACTCTTGATTAAGAGATGCAATAGTTTGTTTTGCTAGTTCTAATTTTAGCATTCTCTTCTTATCTAAAAATTCATTTAGTTTAGCATCAAAAGGGTTAATGCCGTAGATCAATAAGTGTATTGATACCGGAGATTTTTGATTTTTTAATGTTATTGCATATGTGGATATTTCAAGGCCGAGAATGATTTTTAAATTTTTATATTTGCTCGGGGCTTTAGAAAGGATTTCAATAGCCTCTTTTGCCCCATCTAAGCAGTCGTGATCAGTTATAGCTATAATAAATTCGCTGTTTGTTTTGGCGATTTCATTTGCTTTATCAAGAATATTTTCAACGCTGCTAGTGCCATCTGAGTATTTGGTATGGACATGAAGATTTGCTTTGAAATCCCCTGATTTAATATATTTTAAATCGTGAGAATCAAGTAGATATTTGTCAGACCTTTCACCTGGTTTGAAATTAATTTCAGAGAAACTTTTACACAAATTCTTCAATTCTTCATCACAAATTATTGAAGTTAAATTTTCGATATTAATATTTGGGGTAGTATTTTTTATTTCTTTTTTGTATTCAAAATTTCTAGTCATACCAGTAGTTTACATCAAAAAATAATATGTTTCTATATATTTTTTGAAACAAATTTATAGTCCTTTCGTCTAAGAGTTATGTAAGTAGAGATTAGATATGTGTGATTAAGATGAGAGGAAGTTTTATGACGACTAATTTGAAGTATCAAGAAGTTGAGAATAATTCTTTGTATAAAGATTTGAAATATTGTAGCACATCTTTTTATGATGATTCTGAATATGTTTCTTCTCCAGATTTTTTGCAAGGTATTGGTGAAGATGTTGAGGAAGTTAAAACATTTAATTCTATTGCAAATGATGATGATATTTTACAGATGTATTTGAAAGATATTGGCAAGGTAAAATTATTATCGTCAAAAGAAGAAAAATCTCTTGGAAAGCAGATTAAAGAAGGAAAACCAAATCAAGCCGAAGTTGCTAAAAGAAAACTAGTCCAAGCGAATTTACGTCTTGTTGTGAGTATTGCTAAAAAGTATATTGGTCAAGGTGTTTTATTTATGGATTTAGTACAAGAAGGTTCTTTAGGACTGATTAAAGCGGCGGAGAAGTTTGATTATTCAAAGAATTTTAAATTTTCAACATATGCTACTTGGTGGATAAAACAAACTATAATAAGAGCAATTTCAAATTCTTCAAGAACTATTAGAATTCCTGTGCATATGGCAGATAAAATAAGACGTTATAAAAAAATATTTACGTTATTATCTTTTGAATTAGGTAGAGAGCCTTCTGATGAAGAGATTGCAAAACGGATGGAGTTACCTGTAAAAAAATTGTCTGCAATAAAGAAGGCTATAATAAAAGAACCAATTAGTCTTGAAACTCCTGTAACTGATGATCTTAGTATTGGAGATTATGTTGAAGATAAAAGCTATAGGTCTCCTGAAATTCAGACTAAAAATAATGCCTTAAAAGGTAGTATCAATGAGCTATTATCTACTTTGAATGAAAGAGAAAAACAGATTATATCATGTCGTTTTGGGATAAATGGTGAAATCCCAAAAACGCTCGAACAGTTAGGATCAATAATGGGCTATTCAAAAGAACGTATAAGACAACTTGAAGAAGGTGCATTATTGAAAATCAGAGAGAAAGAGGAATTAAAACATTTTAGAGATTTTATTGAAGACTAACAACTCCTACGGTACACAAGCAATTGTGTACTTTTTTTTAAGAGTTAATTAGTGATTTTGCAAATTCCATTGATTGTTCATTAATTTCACCGCCCGCAAGTTCTGCAAGAGCTTTGACCTTATTATCTCCAGTTAAGACATACACATCTACTTTAGTTTCATCTTCTTGAGATTTTTTTACGTAGAAGTGTTTATCAGCTTTTGATGCTATTATTGCTTGGTGAGTAATCAAGATTATTTGATGATATTTAGATAATTCTAAAATTTCATCAGCAACACTTTGAGATGCTTTGCCTGAAATGCCTGTGTCAATCTCATCAAATATCACTGTATCAATATTATCGCTTTGTGCAAAGATTGATTTTATTGCAAGCATCACACGAGAAATTTCTCCGCCTGATGCAACTTTTGCCAGAGGTTTCAAATCTTCTGACACGTTTGTAGATATTAAAAATTCTACATTATCTATACCGTCATTCGATAAATCTTTTTCAGTTATCGAAATTTTAAATCTTGCTTTAGGTAGCTCAAGGTTAGCTAATTTATCTTGTATGAGTACAGATAAAACTTCTGCATAGTTTTTGCGTTGTTCACTAATATCTTTTCCAATAGATGTAAGTTCTATGTATTCTTTTTTTATTTTTTCTTCAAGCTCATCAATGTTTTGTGTAGAAAATTCTATCGCAGATAGTTCTTTGGACGAATTTTCTAAAGTTTCAAGCACTGATTGTAGTGAACCACCATATTTTCTTTTTAGTTTGTCTAGTAAAAATAATCTCTCTTGAATCTCATTAAGTCTTTCAGTGTCATTTTCGAGGTTTTGGCTGTAATTTCTCAAGCTGCTGCCAATATCATGAAGGCTTTCAATTGTGTCTATGAGGTTTTGTTCTATTTCAGTCAATTTTTCATCATAGTTTGCAGCTTTAGAAATATTTTGTTTAATTTTTCCAAGAGCTTCTATAATAGAGCCGTCGTCGCCTATGATTGACCAGTAAGAGCTCCCTGTAAGTTCTTTCAATTTCTCAGCATTTTCAAGTACTTCAAGTTCTTTAACAAGTTCTTCATCTTCAGTTTCTGTCTGAATATTAGCACTTTCTATTTCTTCGATTTGGAATTTTAAAAAGTCTAATTGGGATTCTGTTACGTTTGCTGCATTTTTAAGTTGCTCAAGATCATTTTGTAATTTTAAATACTCTTTGTATTTTTCTTTGTATGATTCAAGCTTTTCTCCGTAAGAATCTTTTGCATAGTTATCTAAAAGTGTAATATGATATTTAGGCTGCATAAAAGCATAAGTTTGATGTTGGGAATGTATATCCAAAAAATAATTTTTCAAATTTCTTATAAATTCTTGATTGACAAGAGTTCCATTAATTCTTGAACGAACGCTGTTAGGTGTAATTTCTTTTGTCAATACAATTTCACTTCCAAAGTAATCTATCCCGTTTTCTTCAAAAAGATTTTTTATATTATGCTTGGTATTTTCTATAACTAGCTCAATTACGGCTTTTTCTTTACCATGTTTTATTACTTCTTTGGATACTCTTGGAGCAAATGCTAAATCAATTGCATTTATAAGAATACTTTTGCCCGCACCTGTCTCACCGGTAATTACATTTAATCTATCATCAAAATTTGCTATAAGCTCATCTATTAATATATAGTCTTTAATTCTTATTTGCTTAATCATACAACTAGAATACTCTAAAATAAAAACTAGGGCAACTTTTTAGTATAAAAAATCCAAGAATAAATCTTGGATTTTTTGTTTATGTTCTACTTAATTCAAAAATTCTGAATTCCCCAGGCTCAAGTGATGATATCTTTATGTCTCCTGACTCGATGTTGTATTCTTGTGGAATGAATTCATTATCTTCAATTACAAGCTCTTTTTCTATTTTATAGTCTCCGGGTAATTGAATTGTTTTATTTGTAACCGCTTTTCCTTCTTCAATAGTTGTGTAGCTGTTACCGTTTTCATCTGTTTTTGAAACTTTTTCTGTCGGATATTTGTGGTTGGATACTACAAGATAGGAAGTTTTTAGTGGCTCTTTAGATATAATCCATGCACAGAACCCTTCTTCTTCCTGTGTAATAATTTGTGCTTCTCCATCAGTGATTATTGGGTTATTTTTTACAAAACGATCTATTGCATCGAATTTTTTGAAGAATTTTTCATTATTTTCTCTAGTCATAGAAACTTCTTCACCAATTACATGCTCAATACCTCTTTGAGTAAAACTTTCATCTCCGTCTACATATAGTATCGGTCTTTGTGCAAATTTTCCGCCAGGTAACATTTTGTATTTAAACCATTTATACAATGCCCCATTTTCTCCAAGTTGGCCTGGGTATTGATCAATACATCTGAATTCGCCATCCTGATTGTTGTAAGTTTTCAGAATTGACAGCATATTGCCTTGTTTAAAATTAATATTGTAATTTGCAAGATGTTGGTTATCAAGAGTTATTTTGTGAGGAGTTTTTTCTGATTGAGATACTATATCATTTCCCCATAAAAGATCAAAGTGCATATCCTTGTGGTATTCTTTCAAAAAATCATCCCATAGCATATATTCTGCAAGTGTGCCAAAGTACGGTATTAAATCTTTCATTGCTTTATTTAATCTATTGAGGACAAGTCTTGGAGCTCTATAACTTATTGGTTTCCCGTCTTTTTCAGATACTTTATCTACTATATGGTCTATGTGATCGACTCTAAAACCGTCAAAATTGTACTCTTTTTGTAATTTTTTCATGTAATTTACAAAATACTCAATTACAGGCTCATTATATGTTCCATTTTCTAAATAACAGAAATAATATGGAGTTTGGCAATCTAAATTAGCAAATTCAGTAACATCTTCTCCCTTATAATCAAAATGTTTGAATGTAGGGTATCCACCGCAATCACTCATTTTGTCATATACAGGAACACCAGCAGAACACCAAGCACCACCAGGAGCAGGCCAAAGCCCTTCTTGAATCAACTTTTGTATAATTTCTATTTGTTTTGTAATATCTTCTTCAGTCAGTTTTTTGTTTGGTTTTACTCCAAGTACTGCAGCAACTATATTTTTTACTCTTTTATGAATTTGAGTTTGTTCATTTTTTTTCAGCATTTCACTAGAAAGTTTTTTCTTAATTTCAAGTAGTCTTTCATTAAAGTCGCTGTAAATTTTTTGATAATGTTCACTTAAATTTCCGTTGCCGTCAGTTTGTTTATAGATATTCTTAATTACTTCAATATCATCAGCATCAAGTTCATGTTCTGTATTATGAAGTATCTCATCAATACTGTTTTCAATTGCATTGGTTAATTTATTTATGTCATACCATCTTGCAATTTCTGGATTTGCTAGTACAGCTTTTGAAAACCTGCCAGTCTGAGGTAATATATCATATATTACAGGGTGTCCTGCAAGTTGTGCCATCATAATGAATATTTTTACCTGTTCTTTTTCATCCATGCCAGTAAGTTTAAAAAGTTCTTCATCTCTTAATTTATCGCTGACTTCTGAACTTTTAGGTAAATATGCACATCCAAATTCTCTAGGGTGAAACGGTATAAGATAAATAGTAGTGTTAAAAATACCATTATTCAAATTGCCTGTTGGAAGAATGAGTAGCTGTTTTAACCAATCAAGAAATTTACCTGTCTCTTGTGATATGTTTCCGTTTCCCAGTCCGGCAAGATTAATAAGTTTAATGTCATGCCCTTCTTTTTGTATCCAGCTTGAGTCTTTTATGTTATTTCTTGATAGGACACTTATATTATTATTGGAAAAATTAAATTTTTCGTTATTAAATACTTTGTTATCTTTCCATTTTAACTCTAGTCCATACAGAGTTTCTTCCGGAGTAAGCTCTTCGAGAGCTTTGGCATGTGAATATGGTAAATACCCGTATTTAGTTATTGTGTTATTTAAGAAATCCTTTCTGTCTTTTGTAATGTTTTTTTCAGGATATTTCTCTTTTATTATAGTATAAAACTTGTTTAAAGCTTCCATTTTACAAGGCTCAGACTCTTTTTTCTTAAATAAAAAATCAAACATAATTTACTCCCTAGTTAACTGATATATTAGAAATTATAGCACATAATAAATCCTTTTGGATGCTTTCATTAGTTTTTAAAATAAAAATAATTGTATTTCTTACAATAATATTACCCAACATGGTAATGGATTAATTATGTAAGGTTTCCTTTAATATAAATATGCGATTAATAAATATGTGGTCAGGTTAATTTTATTTAGAGTTGTACATTTGGTGTAAGTAACAAAACAAAAGTGAGGGGAAAATGAAAGAACAAAATTGTACAGAAGGTGAAACTATTAAAGTGGTTATTGTTGAGGATTTTAAGTTAACAAGGGTTGGTTTACGTTGTGCATTGAATGCAAATCCTGATATTGATGTCGTAGCAGAAGCTGAAGATGCTAATGAAGGTCTAAAGTTAATTGAAAGGCATAAACCTAATGTTGTTTTGATGGATTTAGGACTCCCTGGCATGAACGGAATAGAAGCAATGTTGAAAGTCAAAGAATCATTGCCTGATGTGAAAATTATAGCATTAACTTCCCATGATAGAGCTGAAGAGGTTATTGCAGCACTAAGTTCTGGAGCAAGTGCATATTGCCTGAAAGATATTGATCCGCAAAAGTTAGCAGATGTCGTAAGAGATGTTGCTTTAGGTGTTTGTTGGATAGATCCTATGGTTGCTCAGCTTGCATTGAATTCTTTGCCTAAAGTTGAAAATATTGGCTTTTTACCAAATAAATCTCAAAATGAAGGTCGTGTACCGCTCACTGAAAGGGAATTTGAAGTTCTAAAACATCTTGTGTCAGGTAAAAGTAATACAGAAATTGCGAAAGAGTTGATCGTAAGTGTCCATACTGCTAAAGCTCATGTTTGTTCTATTTTACAAAAGATGTGCGTGAACGATAGAGTTCAAGCTGCAGTAAAAGCTGTAAAAGAAGGGCTTGTTTAACATACCATAATACTTATTTAAACTAAAAGAGGATTAATTAATCCTCTTTTAGTTTCTTTATAATTTCATTTACTTTATTTGTCAATGTTTCGTAATTAGAATTATTATCTATTACGTAGTCCCAATCTTTTATATTATCAAGTCCTATTTCAGTAATATCATTTTCTCCAATAAGTTCTCCTCTTTTTAATCTTGTATCTCTTGATGCTTCTACTCTTATGGTGGTAGCTCCTGCTGTTTTAAATACTTCATATTCATGAGGGACTCTTACATCAGTCACCATAATATTACCGTCTTGTTCTATAATTCTTTTTAGCCAATAGTCAGGATCTTGTGAACGTCCCCAGTTCCCTAGATTTATTAAATCTTGTCTGTATAGCGGTTTATTTTTTTCTATTTCTTCATATGTGAGTCCTTTTTCTTTGCCATAAGTAAGTTTAATGATATCACCCATTGCACATCTTCTAAAGTTAGGCAGTGCTTGAAGCATAATTTTTGCGACAGTATCTTTGCCTGAATACTGTTTTCCAGAAAAAATAATTATTTTATTTGCCATTGCAGTTCTCCTTTTGATTTATCCAATTTTATATTAACATTGTTGCATCATATTTGTAAATATGATAGAATTAGTGACGTTAATTATGAAAGGAGCTCATATGAGAGATATTTGTTGGAATTTCGGGGGGGGGGCGAATATTTAGCCG
>CASECH010000145.1 GCA_949286405.1 uncultured bacterium | reverse complement strand
TTTGTATTCCAAGTTTTTGCACCAAAGCTTATAATAGGTTTTTTAATAAGTGCTCTTTCTCGTTTTTTGATATTTTCAAAATGTTTTTTTTCAATAATTGAACCTGTTGTATAAGTTATACCAAGTATAATTAACAGAAATAATATATCTTCCATTTAATTATCCTTTCGGTTCTACTTTTACAGCTGTTCCATATGCATAAACTTCTGCAGCTCCTACTGTAACAGAAGAAGTAGCTAATCTAATATTAATTACAGCATTAGCTCCAAGTCTTCTTGCTTGTTCTTTCATTCTTTCGATTGCTTCTTTTCGAGCTTCGGTTAAAAGTTCTGTATAACTTTTTAATTCCCCGCCAACCATGTTTTTCAGACCAGCACCAAAATCTTTAATCGCATTTTTTGCTCTTACAGTACTACCTGTCACAAGACCATATTGTGCAATGATGTTCATACCAGGTACAGTTTCAATATTTGTCATTAACATACTTCCATCAACCTCCATGGGTTAAATTCTATATGTTAATAACCAAATTTAAATCGTATAAGTGTAGTAGATTTTTTTACTTAATAACTTCAATAGTTTCATAATCTACAAGATAAGGCATATGTGCTTCAGTAATCAATTCTCCAGGAAGCAGCACTGCAATTCCGGGAGGACATTCTGCAATAACTTCACCAGCAATTCTTCCTATACATTTTTCTTTAGGCAAGACTTCTTTTTCTGCGTAAAATGCATCACGTAAACTCATTTTTATTATAGGTTCAAGCATTGGCATATGTTTTTTGTTTTCCAAATAACATATATCTGAATAATGTGATTGATCTATTTTTTGTAGACATTTTACAAGATATTGCATATCGGCTTTTGTATTACCAATGTTAGAAAGCACTAAAAGCCCAGCATCAGAAGCACTTTCTACTTCTATATTAAAATCAATTTCCAAAATAGATTCTAATCTTTTGCCTGATAATCTATCATCTTTAATGAATACTTTTGTAATATCTGTTTTGTATCCAAAATCAGGTCTAAGATGATGAATATGTTCTAATTTATCGATTTCACGTCTTAAATATTTAGCATTTTTTACAGCTCTTTCAAGCTGCTTTCTTCCTCTTTGACTGTCAAGATTAGCTCTAGCTGCATCAAGACTTGCAAGTAACATTAATGAAGGACTTGTTGTATGTAACAATTTTAAAGCTTTTTCTACTGCATCGACATTCAAGCTTGAATTTTCTGCAATATGTAACATAGAGCTTTGGCTCATGCTTCCGCCTGTTTTGTGTAAAGAATGTACAACTGCATCTGCTCCAAGTTTTAATGCAGATGTAGGTAAATGATCATTAAAATTCCAAAGACATGCATGTGCTTCATCGACAATTAATGGTACGTTATACTTTTTACAAACCAATGAAATAGATTTTATATCTGAAACAACCCCCTCATAAGTTGGATTTGTAATCCATACCATTCCTGCATCAGGATTGTTTTTCAGCATATTTTCAACAGATTCTGGAGTAACATTTCCCCAGATACCCCATTCTTCAAATCGATTCGGAACAAGCCATAATGGTTCTGCCCCTGAAATAATCATACCTGTAAGTATTGAACGGTGACAATTACGGTTAACAATTATCTTTTGTCCTTTTTTAGTTAGCCCCATTGCAAGAGCCAAATTCCCTGCAGTAGAACCATTAAGTAAGAAAAATGTCTTTTTTGCACCAAAAGCTTTCGCAGCTAGCTCTTGAGCTTCTTTAATCGGACCTGTTGCAGGATGAAGTGTTCCAAGATTATCAAACTCATCTGTTGTATCGATATTCAAAGCCTTTTTGCCTATAAGTTTTTTAAACTCAGGCAAAGAACCATTACCTTTAGTATGTCCCGGAATATGAAACTGGTACGTAGGGTTTTCATAAGCTTTTTTTAGGGCTTCAACTATTGGGGCTTTAACTTTAGTTAATTTATTTTCTTTTTTTATTACATCTGTCATAATTATTAATATACACTAAAAAAAATATAATTTACAAAAGTTTTATGATATATTAATAATTGTGAATTATTTTATCAGAATAGCTTTAATATTTATTGCTATAATGCTTGCCCCGCCTACGTTTGCCTTTGGAAAGGTTAAACATTCTTCTGATGTTAATCCTCCACAAGAGCAAGAGGTAATACATCTTGATGTTTCAAAAAATGATTCTGAGGGTAAACAAAGTATTCCTCGTGAAAACTTTAAGAATCAAGAAAATAATAATGCAACTTCTTCTGATTGGATTCAAAAAGATATTATAAGAGATAACGTAGATACAGAGTTCTCAATTTTTGATAACTTGATTGATACTGATAAAGATTCTGATCATCCTTTTAAGATTGAGGAGGAGTCTTTATTTGGGCGTATTTATAAAAAAAAGCTTGAAAGAACTTCCATTCCTTCATTCTTATTAAAGGATGAACTAACATTCAAGTATAAAAAAGGTATTATTGATAAAGTCCAGTTTTATGGTGCTTATCAGGGTGATATGGGATTTGATTTTTCAGGATCTGATTATGATACAGATTACGGTTTTGGATTTATGGAAGCCGGCGTAATTGGGGATTTTAAGGATAAAAATACTGATTTTAAACTCCAATTTAACTTTAAAAAGGGTGAAAATAGAACTTATTTACAAGGTCTTGTTACTGATGCTTATATAATGAATACAAGAATTCCTCATCATAAAATTATCATTGGTAATTCTCGTAACCAAGTAGGTTTTGAAGGAGGTATGGGGTCTTATGTATTACCTTTTGCTATGCGTTCACAAATTTCGAGAACTTTTGGTAACACAAGAGCTTTGGGAGTTCGTGTGGTAGGAGATTATGATCTGGTTGATTATAGTGTTGCTTTAAACAGTTCTGATAGATTCTTTAAGGAATTTTTCCCTGGAGTAGAATTTACCGGTTGGGTAAACTTTAAACCTTTAGGTAAGACTGATGGTAGATATGGAACGCTTGTTTTAGGTGGAGGTCTTAATGCAGGTCATAATGACACTAACTATACAGTGGGTGGTGCTTATGCAAGTTACAGATACAAAAAATTCATGACAAATTTTGAATATGCCATTGCAGACGGTTACAATGGAACTTATATTAGTACTGATAAAGCTACAGGTTTTTATACTACTATACAATACAGACTTACTCAAAAATTGCATATTTTAGCTCGTTATGATCAGTTTGACCCTAATCGTGATGTCGCGAATAATCTTCGAAGAGAGTATTCTGCGGGTATAAACTATTTTATAAAAGGTCAAGCTCTACGTTTAATTTTGAATTATGTTTTTTGTGATAATGAAGATACAGAAGATAGTCATAGAATTATTCTTGGAACACAAATATTGCTATAAAAAACAGGTCTTGAGATCTCAAAACCTGTTTTTTTTAATGATTTATATTTAGTAAATTTTATTTTTTTACATCATCTTTGATTACAATTAAGTTGTTAATAATTTTCATTGCACAAGTCGGCAATACTACATCATTAAGCCCGTTTGCAATGCTAATAATTTTACCTGCACCAAGTACAACTTCTTCTCCTTTGTAAGTGAATTTGTAATCGTCTTGTCTGTCTGAACGGATTGTGATTTTGTCCATTTTTTAGTTCCTTTTTATAAGCTATAATTACGCGTCAAATATTATACATTATTTTTTTAGATAAATCAAGCCTCAAAGCTAATTATTCTTTCATTCCAAGCTTGTTATAAAAAATTCCTTCATCCATAACTTCATCATATAAATCTTCATCATTTTTAAATTCTTCTTTTGTATAAGGATAAAGATCAATGCATACATTCATTTCAGTTTCTATTTTACCAATGATAGGCCAAATCTGTTCTCGTTTTGACTTATCTTCAGTTTCAAAAATTGCAACAAGTTCAATATCTTCATCTGGATGCATTTCCCCATCCAAAAAAATTCCGAATAAATAAATGCCTTGAAAATCGTCAAAGTTTTTATTGAAGTCCTTTGCGAGTCTAAAGATTACTGAATCAACAGAATTATCCATTATCAACTCTCTTTCTTTTGATTTTTATAACAAGTGTGATTTCAATTCATTTCTTTTAACGGTAACTTGATTTGATGTCGCTAAATTTTTGACTGAAACTTCGTTATTTTTGATTTCGTCTTCTCCCAAAATTACGGCATATTCTGCAACTTTTGAAGCTTTTTCAAGTTGTTTTGTAAATTTTTTATTTGCAAGATCAAACTCAACATCAAATCCAAAGCTTCTAATTTCTTCTGCAAGTGAAAATGCTTCTGTTGGGTAGTTTGAAACAATATATGCTTTTAGTTTTTTAGGTTCAATTTCAGGCAACAAAGAGTTTAATCTTTCCATACCCATAGCCCAACCGACAGCAGGAGTATCTTCGCCACCTAAATTTCTAACAAGGCTATCATATCTTCCGCCGCCACATACGGCATTTTGAGATCCTAAATTGTTTGATTTTATTTCAAAAACTGTTCTGTTATAGTAATCAAGCCCCCTTACAAGAAGTTTGTTTTCTACATAAGGTACTTCAAGTTTGTCCAAGTATGACTTTAATTCTTTATAATGAGCAGCACACTCTTCGCATATAAAATCAGACTGGATAACTTTTTGGATTTCAGGTTTTTCAAAAATAGCTTTGCAAGATTCAACCTTGCAATCCAACAATCTCAACGGATTTTTTTCATATCGGTTTTGACAATCTTCACAAAGATTTTCAAACTCAGGTTTTAATACTTCTTTAATTTTTCTTTTATATTCTTCACGGCATTTAGGACAACCAAGAGAGTTAATTTCAACTTCCAAGTCATTTAAGCCTAAAGATTTTAAATAATTTACTGCAAGTAAAATAACTTCTGCATCAGCGGTAGGTTGTTTGATTCCAAACATTTCAACACCTACTTGATGAAACTGTCTTTGTCTTCCTGCTTGAGGACGTTCATATCTAAACATTGGACCTTTGTACCATAATTTTACAGGAGCAGATAATCTTGACATCCCGTTTTCGATATATGAACGAACCACCCCTGCTGTGTTTTCAGGTCTTAGTGTCAAAGAACGTTCACTTTTTTCAAAAGTGTACATTTCTTTATTAACTATATCTGTTGTATCTCCAACTCCACGTGCAAATAATTCTGTTGCTTCAAAAATTGGAGTTCTTATTTCTTTATATCCGTATTTTGAAAAAACTTCAAGAGCTTTTTCTTCCAATCTATGCCACTGTTCAATATCTTGTGGCAAAATATCTTTTGTTCCTTTAATTACATTTATTATCTTAGCCATAAGTCAATTTTATTATGGCGGTCTTTAATTGTCAATTAAAATGCACTTAAATTGTAGCCATATTGACAATTGCAATATCAAAAAGTTTTTTATCTAATGGAGTTTGTATTTAAGGGACATTCAATGAAGAAAAAAACTTTGTTAATGGATTTAGATGGTGTGCTAAATCAATATAAAGGAGAATTTGATAAAGATGTTATCCCTCCTCCAAAGGAAGGTGCTGATATCCTACTTCAAAAATTAAACTTTGATTATGAAGTAAAAATATTTACTGCAAGAGATATAATAATGGCAACTAATTGGTTAAAAAAATATAATTTATTTGACTACATATCAGGTGTAACTAATATTAAAGAGCC
>CASECH010000144.1 GCA_949286405.1 uncultured bacterium | reverse complement strand
TTTTTATTCTTTATTTTTTTATTCTTTAACTCCTCCTTGTAAGATATCTGAAATAAAATATTTTTTGCCAACAAGGAAAACTATAATGACTGGAATTGTACAAATTACTGAGCAAGCAAGTAAATCACCCCATAGGGTAATTTCTCTAAAGCTTCCTTTAAAAATTGCAAGACCAACAGGGAGTGTTCTCATATTTTCAGAATTAGTTACAATAAGTGGCCACATAAAACTGTTCCAAGTTGTAACAAATGTAAAAATTGCAAGTGTTGCAACTGTTGGAAGGGCAAGTGGTAATGCTATTTTAAAGAATGTTTGAAATATATTACATCCATCTATTTTTGCACTTTCTTCCAAATCCTTAGGTAAGCCTAAAAAATATTGACGCATTAAAAATATTCCAAAACCTCCGAATAATGCAGGTAAAATAAGAGCTTGGTATGTGTCAATTAGGTGTAATTCTCTCATAATAAAAAATAATGGAATTATATTAACCTGTGGAGGTATAAGCATTGTAATTAATATTATTAGAAAAAGTCCGTTTCTAAATTTAAAATCAAGCCTTGCAAATGCATAACCTGCAAGAGCTGCAAACAAAACCTGTCCAATAGTTGTAATTGTGGCTACGATAAGACTGTTTAGAAAATATCTGCTAAGTGGAATATCTTGAAAAACACTTTTGTAATTATTGAAAGTTAAATTTGTATGAATAAGTTTTCCAGACTGAATAAATATGTCACTATTGTCAACAAAAGATAAATTTAGCATCGCAAAAAACGGATACAACATGCTGACTGCTATAAAAATAAGTGTGAGATATCCAAGTAGTATACGAAATTTTTTCATATACTAAATTATATCACCTAAATAACAAAATAAAGCATTGCAAACATAAAACAAAGAGCTAGTGAGCTCAATAGGAACCAAGTGTGCATTACAGGGTGTTGGTAATCCCAGATTTCTTTTATTGTAGTAGCTGCGTTCTCAATAGTTTGCATAATCTTTTCTCTCCATTAACCTCAAAATTGTATTAAATAAAAAGAAATTAAATTTTCTATATTTCTATTGTCTATGATTATCAAAAATCGACATCACCTAATCGGTTGATTATTTATAATCTTTCGGGTAATATACAGTTATGCGAGATGTAGAACTTTTGATGCCTGCGGGTAATTTGGAAAAATTAGAATATGCAATACGATACGGTGCTAATGCTGTATATTTAGGAGTCGTTGACTTTAGTCTCAGAGCTATGCGTAAAGGTGAGTTGATTACTCTGGATAACTTGAAACAGGCTATAGATTTAGCTCATTCTTTAGGTGCAAAGGCTTATGTTACTTTAAATATTTTTGCTTTCAATAAAGATATTGAGGATTTAGAGGCTTGTATAGATCGCTTTAAAGCTGCAAAGCCAGATGCAGTTATATTAAGTGATTTTGGTGTGTTTAATTTAGTAAGAAAATATATGCCTGAAATTCCAGTGCATATAAGTACGCAGACAAATACGTTAAATTATGAAAGTGTTAAATTTTGGAGAGATTTAGGTGCGACGCGTGTAATTCTTGCAAGAGAGTTACCAATAGCTGATATCGCAGAAATTAGAAAACAAGTGCCTGATATTGAATTAGAGTCTTTTATTCATGGAGCACAGTGTGTATCTTTTTCAGGTCGTTGCCTATTAAGTGACTATTTTTCAAATGGAGAGAGAAAAGCAAATCATGGGAATTGTTCTCAACCATGTAGGTGGAGCTATAAGCTAGTTGAAGAAACGCGTCCAGGACAATATTATGAGATTCATCAAGATAACAGAGGCTCTCATATTTTGAGTCCCAAAGATCTGTGTCTTGTAAAATATTTACCTCAATTGATTGATGCAGGTGTAGATTCATTAAAAGTTGAGGGCAGAACAAAAAGTTTGTACTATGTATCAGCTGTTGCAAAGGCTTATAGAGCTGCGATAGATGAGGTGCTAGCTAATCCTAATGCCGATTTGGACAAGTATTTCCAAGAATTGAAAAAAGTTGGTAACAGAGGATATACAACAGGTTTTGCTTTAGGTGATAACAATGGTGACAGTTATAGTTATGATATTTCAAAAGGCTTAGCCGGTGCAGATTTTTTGTGTGAGTTTAGAGATTTAAAAGATGGAGATTTCAATTTTGTTAAAATTAAGAATAAAGTATTGCTAAATGATGAGGTTGAAATTATTACTCCAGAAGAACAATTCAGAGCTGTTGTAGAAGTAATAAAAGATGAGCAAGGAGAAAGTTTAGAACTTGGTAATACGAATGATGAAGTATTTATTAAATTTTCTCAAAGTCCAAAAAATTATAAATATGCAATCGCTCGTACTATAGGTATTAAAGGTGAGGATAGATAAGTGTTCTTAAAACCTGATTATAATTTGAAAAGTATTTATGATATAGATTTAGAGCTATTGAAATCTTTAGGTATAAAAGCATTGCTGTTTGACCTTGATAGTACCTTGATGGGGTCCAAAACCGGTTATTATACTCAAGAAACTTTGGATTGGTTGAAGAAAGTTAAAGCTGATTTCTTTGTTGGAGTGGTTTCAAATAATCATAATCCGATGTATATGGAAAAGGTTCGAGCAGTAACTGATTTCCCTATAGTATTTGAAGCAAGAAAACCTGATTGTAAAGTTGCATCGATGTTTATGAAAGAATATCATCTTTCTCCTGATACAACAGCTTTTGTTGGTGATCGCCCCTTAACAGATGTTTTGTGTGGTAAAAAATTAGGTTGCAAGACAATTCTTGTAGATTCAATTACTGCCGATACAGAAAAAACTATTGTTCGTTTTGCAAGAATCTTAGAACGATGCTTTATAAGAAAATAATGATTAAAAATAAATTGTAATATTTTTTAAAAAAGTAGCATTTTTTTGCTACTTTTCTACTTTATATATTTGGTAGTTTATTTATGTTAAATAGTATAAATCTAAATGGTATTCCAAATATTTATATAAATTCCACAAAGCAAAAAACTGTGGATAATTCTGGAGTGTCTAATTTTAATGAGGGGTTTAGCTCCAATAGTATGTTAAAATCTTCAGATATTAATTTTAGTAGTCAGAAGCAATTAAGGACAAGGTTAAATTCCCGAGAAGAGAAAATATATAAAAATTTATTAAGCAATCTTGATAAGAAATCCCGAAAAGAATTGGAATCTCTTTTGAAGAGAGGAATTTTATTAAATTCTGATTCAAATAATAATACAAGTGTACTAGATAATTTAAATAAAATTCTCACAACTCCCAGAGCAGAGGGTTTGAATGCAAAAAATATATTACAATCAACAATAGAAATTCTTGATAATCCATATAAGTCTACACAGACATTTGGAGATATTCCTCAAGAATTTGAAGAAAAGGCCATTACTCAAGAATTAAGTAGAAATACGTCTATTGAGTTATCAAAAGATGTAAAAGAGGCTATTGATGTAAAAATGTCAGGCTCTTGTCCTGCTGCAAGTATTGAGTTTAGTATGGCTCAAAAATCACCGGCAGAATTTGTAAGATTTGTAGAAGGTCTTAGTTCTCCGGCTCTTTCAGTTGAAAAAGAAATTAAGTTATCAAATTTAGCTGATAACACACTCGATGCTTTTTGGTTGTTAAATTCTTTTGAAATTCCATATGAAAAATATGACTATGATAAAGCTGTTTTGAAATTTGCTCCTGATAAAAATGCTTTACTACGAGCTCAAATTCAGACTAAATATCAAGACGGAAAAGAACGTTCTGTTGTAGATGTTTTGATGCAGTCTACATTTATGAATGTTGGTTCTCAGCAAACATATGATTCTTTAACAGATAAACGTAGTGGAAAATTTAGTACACAAGATACAGGTTTAGTTGAATTCGAGAAAACTTTCACGGAATCTGTTGTTGAAGATAAGAATAAAATAACTCTTACAAATCAAAAAATAGACGATAACGGTAAATTAATCGGGTATGAATATGATATGTCAGTTTTTAAACGCCAATTAGTAGAAACATTGAATTCAGGCGAAAATATTATTATAGGATATACTTTTACTGATGAAAAAAATAATGTTGTAGGAGGTCATGAAATTACTTTAGTTTCTGCTCATCAAGGTAAAGATGGTAAGACTTATTTTGTATGTAATGACTCTGATGATGATTATTTTGGTCCGGTTGAGTATTCTGAGGATTATTTATTACCTAAAATACATCATGCTACTTTCCCTAAGCATATAGTGGAAAATGATGTGAAATTTGAAGAAAATTGGAAAGAGGGTTTAAGAGCTTATAAAAGAATGAAAGGCAATAATAAAGTTAGTAGCCTTTAATATTCACTATATACTGAATAGTGTATTATTTGGTGAATATTACAGTTAGATTTAATTTAATTATTGGATGTTTGGTTGTAAACAATTTAATTAGTAATTAATCAGTAATTAAAAGTTACTTTTAAGATATTTATTAATTATAGCTAGTATTAAAAAAGGGACTATTTTATTAGTCCCTTTTGGTTTATAAGTTTACTTATAATATTTAATATTAATCTATATTGAATCCATTTTGAGTCGAAATATTATTTTGGTCTTTAGCCTGAACATAATCTTCCATCATTAGGTTCATATATAGTAGTTTATTAGCTGTTGCTTGATCCAGATCTATAAATTCGCCTCCTGCAATGTATTTATTTGTACTAACAATTTTTACTTGAGCATCAAATTCTAAGTCACCATATTTAAGATGTACAGGGATTATATCACCAACATTTACGTTTCCATCAGTTGCAATTTGTACACCTCCTCTTGAGATATTCACAATAGATTTAACTTGTGGAGTAGATTCAACAATTACAGGGTATTCAACTTCATCAATGTCAAATCTCATATATTGACGTTTGTCTATTGATTGAATATCTTCTTCAAGAACTCTTTGATGCCAAATTTCTTTGTACATATCATCAGGGGTTATTATGTCATCATCAGAGTCAGAGTCGGCATCAGCGTCAGCATCTGCATCAGCATCGGCATCGGCATCAGCGTCAGCATCGGCATCGGCATCGGCATCAGCGTCAGCATCAGCATCGGCATCTGCGTCGGCATCAGCGTCAGCATCAGCATCTGCATCAGCATCTGCATCAGCGTCAGCATCAGCATCAGCGTCAGCATCAGCATCTGCATCAGCGTCAGCATCTGCATCTGCATCAGCGTCAGCATCAGCATCGGCGTCAGCATCTGCATCAGCGTCAGCGTCAGCGTCAGCATCAGCATCTGCGTCAGCATCTGCATCTGCGTCGGCGTCAGCATCGGCATCGGCATCGGCGTCAGCATCTGCATCTGCGTCGG
>CASECH010000143.1 GCA_949286405.1 uncultured bacterium | reverse complement strand
TATTTTGTCACGTTTTGTATAACCTCTAGCAACCCTTATCGCACTCATACATGCTTCAGTACCGGAATTCACAAGTCGCATCATCTCAATAGAAGGTATACTTTTTTGAATTAATTCAGCAAGAATAAATTCCTTTTCTGTCGGAGCTCCAAAAGTAAGTCCCTTACAACAAGCCTCCTTAACGGCTTCTATAACAGGATCAAAAGCATGACCTAGAATTGCAGGCCCCCAAGAGCATACATAATCAATATATCTATTACCATCAACATCATAAATATATGGACCTTTTGCTCTATCAACGAAAAAAGGAGTTCGATTAACATATCTAAAAGCTCTTACGGGGCTGTTTACCCCTCCAGGTATATATTTTTCGGATTTTTTAAATAAATCTATAGAATTTAACAACATATTAATTATACCTCTTTCAACCACTTAACAGCATCTAGAGCGTGGTAAGTTATAATAATTTTTGCACCTGCCCTTTTCATTGCAATTAAATTTTCGAGAACTATTCTTTTTTCATCAATCCAACCATTTGCAGCTGCAGCTTTCACCATAGAATACTCTCCACTAACATTATACACTGCAAAAGGAATATTATATGTCAAAGCAGCTTCTTTAAGCACATCTAAGTAAGCTAAAGCAGGTTTTACCATAACAATATCCGCACCTTCTTCAATATCAGACTCAATTTCTCTAAGAGCTTCTTGTCCGTTTGCAATATCCATTTGGTAACTCTTTCTATCTCCAAACTCTGGAGCAGATTGTGCTGCATCTCTGAATGGTCCGTAATATGCAGAAGCAAATTTTGCACTATAAGACATAATAGGGATATTTTCAAAACCATTTGTATCCAACGCACTTCTAATAACTTCAACTCGACCATCCATCATATCAGAAGGCGCAATCATATCAGCGCCAGCGCTTGCTAAGCTTACAGCCATTTTAGCTAACAATGGCAAAGTTTTATCATTTAGAATCTCACATCCTTCAACTACGCCACAATGACCGTGTGATGTATATTCACAAAGACAAACATCCACAATACAATATATTTCAGGATAATTATTCTTTATAAATCTCACAGCTCTTTGAGTAATACCATTGTCATCATAAGCACAAGAGCCAAATTCATCTTTTTTATCAGGAATACCAAACAGCATAACACCAGATATTCCTGATTCTTTAACTTTATCTAAAATTTCTGGCAACCTATCTATAGAATATTGAAAGATATCAGGCATTGAATTTACAGGATTTTTTATATTTTCGCCCTCAATAACAAAAATAGGATATATAAAATCGACAGGAGCAATAGAATTTTCTCTCATCATATTTCGAATTACTGCATTTTTTCTCAATCGCCTAAATCTTTTCATACAAAAATCCTCTCATTAAATAAAATACTTTTAATAATTTACTCCTTAATCAATTCAGATTCAATAGCAGAAACAATAGCATCAATACTAGCTTTTGAAGGAATAATTATTTCATTGTTTAAATCCATATTTTTTAGAGGCAGAGCACATCTTTCTCCCATACAAATAAACTTGGTATTTTTTAAAAATTTATAATCTTTAAAAGTTTCAAAAAAAGTTTCCACTCCATAAGCACTTCCAAAAACCAAATAATCAAGCTCAGATAGAGATTCCATACAAATTCTTTTTTTCATTTCATTAACATTGATATAATAACTTGTAAAATTTTCAAAATTAATACGAGCATCTCTCAAAATGGTATCAATTTCATCTGAAGCATTATTTGCCCTGCATAAAAGTAATTTCTTCTCAGAAGTAAAGTTTTTAACCAGTTCCATTGCTAAATTTTGAGAATCATAAATTTCAGGTATAATATCCGTCTTAAAGCCATATTCCAAAAGACGTTTAGCAGTCCCTTCTCCAATAACCGCAAACTTTAAATGCATAAGTTTCCTCAAATCATTCTTTTTAGCGAAGAACAACTTAAAAAAAGCATCAACACCATTTGGACTTGTAAAAACAATACCATTAAACATAGAAAAATCAGGTAAATTACAATCATTTATAGAAATATCCAGAAAACTTAAATTTTTTATATCAGCATCTAAACAACCAGTTCTATCCACCAACTTTTCACAAAAATTATTTGTTCCTACAATACCGATAACAGGTTTTCTCAAATTAGTTTTATTAGCTGTTAAATCAAAACTTGCAACTTGTCCAATCACAACTACGGATGGATTTGTAAATCCTTGCTCGATAGCAGTTTTTGCAATAGATTTTAATTCACCTCTTAAAACTTTCTGATTAGACAATGTCCCATTCATTATAATAGCAACAGGCATTTCAGGATTCATGCCGGCATCAAGAAAATTGTCACATAGCTCTTTTAAGTGGTGAATTCCCATCAATATTACTATTGTACCGCCAATTTTTGACAAAGATTTATAATCAATATCAGTAAGTACTTCCTTTTTTAACTCTTTAGAATATGATGAAGCAGTAAGTACAGTAAAGTTTCTACTAAGCTCTCTTGATGTTACAGGAATCCCAGCATAAGCTAAAGCACCTATTGCTGAAGTAATACCAGGGATTTCAAAACAATCAATTCCAGCATTTATCAATGCAGTCATTTCCTCAGCTCCTCGGCCAAATACATAAGGATCCCCGCCTTTGAGTCTTACGACAATCTTATTTTGCCTAGCTTTTTCAATTAAGATAGAATTAATTTCATCTTGAGAAATTGATTTAGTATTAAACCTTTTTCCCACATTAATAAATTCGCAATTAGAAGGAGGGATTTTTAATAACTCAAGAGAAATTAAATTGTCATACAAAACGACTTGAGCCTTTCTTAAAATATTTAGGGCTTTTACGGCAATTAATTCAAAATCACCACATCCTGCACCAACAATAAATACCTTACCTGACATTAAAACTTACCCTCTTAAATCATTAACTATATTTTCTACAGCACTGAAGACATCCTCTTTTGAAGAAAATACTCTAAGCTCTTCACCTGCATACATAACAAAAATATTAATACCATTTTCTACAAACTCAGCATAAGCTGCAATAGGCTGCGAGCAATCTACTTGGAGCAATTCTAAAATTTTATGTTCAACACTATATTGTAAATAAGTATCCTTATCATTAATTTTATTTAAAAGTTCTGAATATTCACTATTTTTTTTCGCTTCAATAGCAATTATTCCTTGACAAGCTGCAGGTAGAAATTCGTTAGTTTCAAGAATTGTAAAATTAAAGTCTTCCTTATTTTTTTCAATAAGTCCTAACCTGTCAAGACCTGCTTTAGCTAAAATTATTGCATCATACATTCCATCTTTTAGTTTTGACAATCGGGTATCGATATTACCCCTAATTAATTTGAATTGCAAATCAGAACGAATTTTTTTTGCATAAAACTCTCTTCTCACACTACAAGTTCCAACAACTGCATTTTCTTTCAATTCAATAAAACCATTTGAATATGGAAATCGTTCAATTAAGACATCTCTTACATCAGCACGCGGTAATACAGAAACTATATCTAACCCATCGGCTAATTTTATCGGCAAATCCTTAGCACTGTGTACAGCAATATCAATCCTATTATCTAAAATAGCTTGTTCAAACTCTTTTACAAAAACTCCACGATCACCAAGTTCTTTCAAAGATTTGTCAAGAATTTTATCCCCTCTTGTTTTTAAGATCACAATTTCATAATCTAAATCAGGATTAATTTTTAATAAACTATCAATAACCAACTGAGTTTGCACAAGTGCTAACTTACTTCCTCTTGTACCAATTTTAAGAGTTTTCATTTTCAAACCCTCCATCTATATATTTTCGTTCAAACTCGTTTAGTTCTTGTTCTGAAAAGTTTAATTTAGACTCTCTTATAAATGAGGATAATTTAAAAAAAACTTCCTTCCTTTGTATAGTATCACTAATATTTTTCTTTATTTTTTCTCTTAGTCTGCTAAGAAGCTCTATTATATGAGATATATTTTCGGGAATAACTGATAAAATAATTTCTTTTATGCACTTTGCACTTTCGGGATTTCGCCCATTGGTTGAAATTCCAATACATAAATTATCTTTTTTTACTAAAGCAGGAAATATAAATGAACACATTTTTATATCATCTACGACATTCACAGGGATACTACAATTCTTACACCATTCAGATACTTTAGAATTTACTAAACGATTATCAGTCGCAGCAATAACACAAAAAGCTCCTTGAATATCTGCATATTCAACTTCTTTTTGAATTAATTCAATATGTGATTCCTTAGCTAAATTTTTCAATTCATCACAAAAATCAATTGCAATAACTCTTAACTTAGGCTTAAAATCCAGTAACTTTTCAACTTTTCTCAAAGCGACCTGTCCACCACCAATTATTAAAACTTGCTTATCCTCTATATCTATAAAAAAAGGAAAATAATTCACTTATCCAACTCCTTTTTTAAAACACCTAACACATTTTCTAAACTTTTAGAATCTAACTTATCCCTTAATAAAAATAAAATTTCTTCAAACGAATAGTCTTTAAAGCTCTCTTTCCACAAAGATAAATCAAACCCTACATTATGAAAAGACATTTTTTTATAAACATCTTCCAGCTCGTCTTCTATTATTTCAGTTACAGCTTTAATAGAATTCTCTTTTTTCATATTATTTTCAGCTGCAATTTTAGAAAAATCATCAATTGAAATTATCTCATATCCATATTTATTAGATATTTCGACATCAATATCAGCAGGCACAGCTAAATCCAAAAATAAACGTTTTTTATCTAAACTACAATTTCTCGAAAAATCAGCGAAATTAATTGTATAATGAGGACTTTCAGTTGCAGAAATAACCACATCCGACCAATTAAGCCATTCATAGCGGTTTGAATAATCGACCTCTTTAATATTATCAGCATACAAAAATTTCTCAATCACACCATGCACTCTTTTAGTCGCAACAATATTTGAAAAACCATTATTTAATAAATTTTTTAAAACAGAAGACCCGATCTTTCCACTAGCTCCAATCAATAAAATATTATCAGAATGATTATTTTTGATAAAATCTGCAACCTTATGACATGCAATTGTTGCTATTGAGATTCCAGACTTTGAAATATCTGTACAATTTTTCGTTTTTTTGGCACAAGCAATAGCTGCTCTAAATACAGTATCCAATTCGTATCCGGTATTCTCTAAACCATATGCATTACAGTAGCAATCTCTAACTTGACCTAAAATCTCATTTTCACCAATCACCATAGACTCAAGTCCACAAGCGACTTTAAATAAATGTTTTATAGCAGATTTGTCTGAATAATATCTTGCATATTTTCTCAATTCAGAAACTGTAATCCCAGAATACTCAGAAAGAAAAAGCTCTAACTTATCCATAGCAATATTTTCTGTATAAATTTCCGCCCTATTGCAAGTCTTTAAAAAAACGCAATGACTTATCTTAGAACAATCAATTTCTACAAAATGTTTCCGTATAGATTCCGGAGCTGTTTTAAAACTAATACTTATACAATTCATTTAAAACTCGTACTA
>CASECH010000142.1 GCA_949286405.1 uncultured bacterium | reverse complement strand
TTGAACAAGCAAAATTGAGTCAGTATTTAGCTACTATTGTGAGAGATCTTGATATTGATTTCGATTTTGAGCGTACTAAAGTTGAGTTACCTGATATCGCTAAAGTTACTGAGTTTTTGAAAAAAATGCAGTTTTATGCTTTTTTGAAAAATATAAATGAAATATTATACTCTTTTAATAAATCAGATGCCCAAGAATTGCTATCTCAAAGTGTTGTTGATGTTTTGTCAGATGATGGTCAGTTACAGTTAGGTATTTTTTCACAAGCTGTTCAAGAAGAAATTAATAAAAATAAAATTACTTTTACTCGCCAATTAATCACTGATTCTTCGGATTTTGATAATTTGGTCAGTAATTTGAGAAATAGTCCTTTATTTTCATTTAGGGTTTATGCAGAGGTTAAGACTACACTTCAGGTAGATATTATAGGTATAGCTTTTGCTTTAAACGAGGGTATTTCTGTCGATGATAAAAACGGTATAGTTATAAAAGAAGCTTCTTCATTGGAATCTGTTTCTTATTATGTTCCATTAGCTCATAGCAGTGTTCAAAATCAATTGAATTTTGATTATGTGCTTGAGCAGCTTAAACCAATATTTGAGTCTGATTCTATCAAGAAAATTTCTCATAATGCTAAATCCGAAATTAATGTATTGAAGGATAAGGGAATTGTATTAGAAGGGTTACTATTTGATACAATGCTTGCTAGCTATGTTAAAAATCCTAGTAGGAACCATGATTTGGATGTTCAGTCTTTGGAACATATGAATTATTCTATATGTAAGTATGCTCCTTCTGCTAAAGATAAAAGAAAAAAGATTTTGTTTAAAGACGCATTATTGGATAATGTATTGAATTTTGTGACAGACGAAGTCGTTCTAATTATAGAATTGACTAAATTTTGGGTTTCTAGGTTAGATGAAAAAGAGTTGAATATTCTTTATGATATTGAAATTCCTATGACTTATGTTCTTTCTGAAATGGAAATGAATGGAGTTTCTGTTGATAAGAGTTATCTTGATTCTTTAACAATGTCAATGGAAGAATCTTTAAAAAGTATTGAAAGTGAGATTTTTGATATTGCAGGTTGTAGTTTTAACTTGAATTCTCCTCGTCAGGTTGGTGAGGTTCTTTTTGAAAAATTAGGTCTGAAACCTAAGAAGAAAAGAGGTAAAGCTGCTTATTCTACAAGTGCTGAAGTATTAGAGGAGCTTGCTGAAGAAAATGAAATTGCAGGTTTAATTTTAGATTATAGGAAATATTCTAAATTAAAATCTACTTATACGGATGCCTTACCTCAGTTAATTGATCCGATTGATGGTCGTATTCATACAACATACAACCAAACAATTGCAGTGACAGGCCGTTTGTCTTCTTCTAATCCTAATTTGCAGAATATTCCTATTCGCTCAGAAGAGGGAAATCGTATTAGAAACGCATTTGTTGCAGAAGATAGAGAAAATTCTCTTTTATTGTCTGCTGATTATTCGCAAATTGAGTTACGTTTGCTTGCTCATATTTCTCAGGATGTTCATTTATTAAAAGCATTTAATGATGGGGTGGATGTACATACTTTGACTGCTTCAAAGGTTTTTGAGGTTCCTGTTGATCAGGTAACGAAGGATATGAGATACAAGGCTAAGACTGTTAATTTTGGTATAATATATGGACAAAGCAAATATGGCTTAGCTAAGACTCTTGGTATTTCTAATGATGATGCAAATTTGTTTATTGAAAAGTATTTTACTACATATCCTCGTGTAAAAGCTTATATGGAAGGTACAATTATGCAGGTTGAGCAACAAGGATATGTTGAGACAATTTTTGGAAGAAAGCGTTACCTTGCTCAAGAATTAGCAAGCCCTAATGCAATGATTAGAGAGGCTGCAAAAAGAGCAGCTATTAACCAGCCTATGCAGGGTACCGCTGCTGATTTAATGAAAATTGCAATGATTGATTTCTCAAGAAAACTCAAAGAGAATAATTTAAAATCAAAAATGATAATTCAAGTACACGATGAGCTTGTTGTGGAAGTTTTAAAATCTGAACTTGATGCTGTCAAAACTTTAGTTAAAGAAGCAATGGAATTAAATCAACCATTGTCTGTTCCATTAGTTGTTGATATTAACGTAGGTGAATCATGGAAAGAATAAAATTATTTTTGTTGTGTTTAGTTTTATTGGTATCTTCTCAAATTTGTTTTGCTGAAGATGGTATTAGTATGAGTACTTTAGTTACTCCGCAAAATGTTTCATTTTCTACTTGTACAAGAAACTATATTATGCCTGCAGATAAGTTATTTTATGTCGCTATAGCTAGTGCTAATGCAAATAAATTTAC
>CASECH010000141.1 GCA_949286405.1 uncultured bacterium | reverse complement strand
GCAGCTTTGGAAAAAGATACGGTAGTTTCAAAGGCTGTAAAAGTTGCAAGTGCTGCTAAAGCCTTAGGCATACCTACAATTGTAACAGAGCAATATCCTAAAGGTCTTGGTCATACTGTTCCACAGTTGGCAGAAGTTTTGCCTGAAGGAACTGAAATTGTTGAGAAAACTTCTTTTAATGCGTTATTGGAAGAAGGTATGGTTGAAAAAATTAAATCTTTTGGTAAAAAGCAAATTGTTATATTCGGTATTGAGACTCATATTTGTGTGCACCAAACAACTGCTGCTTTATTAGAAGCAGGTTATGAGGTATATGTAATTAAAGATGCTTGTGCAAGCCGTAATAAATATGAGTTTAAGCAAGGTATTGAAATTATGCAAGCAAACGGTGCAAAAATTTCTTGTGTAGAAATCGCTTTGTTTGAATGGTTAAAAGGTGCTAAAAATCCAAAATTTAAAGAAGTGCAAGCTTTAATTAAGTAGGATATTTATTAATTCATAATGATATAGAAAAGAGTCATTTTTATGACTCTTTTTTAGTGTGTTGGTTTATTTTTGTTTTTATGAAATTTTCTCCAGCTAAAGTTTGGATAACTTCTTCTAATTCTACTCCAATCTATATTTATATCTTGTGAGCCTTTTTTATTATTTTCCCATTCATGAATAAAGTCTATGCAGGCATGGTCTATAAAATGTAATCTTTCTGCACAGATGTATATGGATTTATCAGTAGGAAGGTGATCAAAAATTTCTATAAGTTGCGGCAGTTGTAGAAATATTATATTCCCTGTAAGTTTTACAAGAACTTTATTTTCTTCTTTATTTTCTTCTATTGTTGCGTGTACCTCAAGCATTTTGAAGAAGCTTTTTGCAAGTGCTGCTCCAAAACCGATTAAAATTCCTTCAAATAAATTTGTGAAAAGAATTGAAATTAGTGTAATCATATAAATTGCAAATTCACCTTTACTTAGGTTAAGGATATATTTTGCCGCTTTTATATCAACTAGTTTGTAGCCTGTATACACAAGAATTGCCGCAAGAGATGCTTGAGGGATATAGTTTAAAATTTGTGGAAAGAATGTCACAAAAAGTAAAATCCATACCCCATGCAAGATTGTTGCAAATCTTGTTTGAGCTTCTGCATTAATATTTGCGGCACTTCTTACAATAACACCCGTAATTGGTAGACCTCCAACAAGGCCTGAGATAGAGTTCCCTATACCTTGTGCGATAATCTCTTTATTGTAATCGGTCTTTGATTTTGGACTCATTTTGTCAATTGCATTTGATGTTAGTAAAGTTTCAGCACTAGCAATAAATGTAATTATCAAAGCATTCAAAAGTATTGTTGGGTTAAGAATATCTTTGAAAACTGAAAGTTTTATAAATTCTACATTTGACCAAAAATTGGAGTCTAAGTTTATGTAGTTAATATTCAAATGAAAAATATTTGCGATTAATGTCGCTGCTATCACCGCCATAAGAGCAGACGGGATAACTTTGAACTTTTTATTAGGGATGTTATTCCATAATATAATTATGCCGATTGTAATTATTCCTACAAAACAAGCATGATGATGTTGTGACCCATCAAAAGGTAAGACTGAGTTATATATCACCCCAAGCAGGTCTGTAATGTTAGATATAAAGTTGTTTTGAGGTTTGCTGTCTAGCATAATATGGAATTGAGATAAAAATATAGAAATCCCAATACCTGCAAGCATACCTTGGATAATTGCAGGTGATATTGCTCTAAACCATTTGCCAAGTGAGAATAGTCCGAAAATAATCTGCATAAGTCCGACTATAAATATGACAAGAAATAATTTATCTATGCCTAGTGAGGATATAATGTCTACGATAATTAGTATTAATCCCGCTGCAGGACCTGATACTTGAAGAGAGTTGCCGGAAAATGCTCCGACAATAATTCCCCCGATTATTCCGGAAATTAATCCGCTATATATAGGTAATCCACAAGCTATTGCAATACCTATTGCAAGGGGCATGGCAATTAAAAATACTATGATTGAAGCCAGAATGTCTTTTTTTACTGAGTCAAAATTTATTAAATTTTTCATATTTTTATAATAGCAATGTGGTATTTTTCATGCAAGTAGCTTAGGTGATACTGTTACATTTGTAATTTTATAAATATTTGTAAGTT
>CASECH010000140.1 GCA_949286405.1 uncultured bacterium | reverse complement strand
GAAAAAGAATGTGTTATGCTTCAATGTGTAAACAGAAATTATGAAGGTGAAATTAAAAACCAAGGTGATAAAGTTAAAATTATTACTCCTGCTGCGGTAACTATTTCGACTCTTGATACCGGATCTATTTCTTATAGTGAATTGGAACCTACTTCTATGGATTTGGTTATTGATCAGAAGAAGTTCTTTGCTTTTAAAATTAATGATGTGGCTCAAGTTCAGGCTAATACTGATATTATGGAAGCCCATTTGAAAAATGCAAAACAAGCTATTGAAGAAGTTCAAGATGCTTATTTACTAGCACAACATGCTAATGTTGATGCAGGAAATATTGTAGGTTCCGATGATTCTCCTGTAACTTTAGATAAATCTACTATTTATGAACAATTTGTTAAATTAGCACTTGCTTTGAAAAATTCAAATGCAGTAACTGCAACAAAACGACCTTGGGTTGTTATCAATCCTACTATTGAATCTTATTTGCTACAAAGCAGTGAATTTATCGGTGCATATAAGGTCGCTGATGAAACATTAAGAGAAGGTGCTATTGGTAGAATTGCTGGCATGGACGTTTTAGTCAGCACAAATTTAGGCGAAGTTTCTGATAAATACTATGTATTAGCAGGAACAAATGACGCTATTACTTTTGCATCTCAGTTGGCAAAAATTGAAAGCCTAAGAGATAAAGATAGTTTCTCTGATTTAGTAAGAGGTCTTTACTTATATGGTGCAAAAACTGTTCAGCCTAAAGCCCTAGCTAAAATGGTTGTTAAGGTTCCTGCATAGAATTTTTACCTCGTTAGAATGTATCCCCAAATTTAATTTTGGGGATGCATTCTTAGTCTTAAGTGAGTGAAAGGGAGTATTTATATGTTGAAAAAACTGAAAACCCAAATTGATGAATTAGCCAGACAGGCTGTTTATTTAGCAGAAAATACATTGACAGGTGATAGTTATGAGAAAAAAAGAGAAATGGCTCTTGAGTTTGTTGTATCTAATATTCCCGTATGTACTCCTTTTAAAAAAATAGTTGCAAAAATATTAGCAAAATTTATAGATGAAGCAATTGATATTGCTTTTAAATGTGCAAAATCTTTAATTAAAGATGTTGAACAATAGGAGAAATTATGAGTATAAAAAAAGAAAATGAAAATAATTCATCTGATTTACAAGGCCTAAAATCTTCATCAGATGCCGTTTATCAACAAACTCTGGATGATGCTTTGCAAGGTCAAGTTGTTCAAAATAATTCTTCAACACCTTTATCCCGAGAAGAACAAATAAAGCAACTTGCTATCAAAGATATTCAAACAATTGAAAATTTGATGAATTCAGGTGTCGTTAGCTCCGAACAAGGACAAAATTTAATGAATTATGTAGTAAATAAAGCGTATAATGAAGTGAAACAACAAAATCCGGAGCAAATGGCATTAAATCAAGTTGATGGTTCGGGATATGTGAATAATTATTTAAATAACTTAGAACAGCCCGAATTCTTTCAACAAGACGGAAGAAGTCAAGTTTTAGATTATTTGAAAAATTATTATCCTAATGTTGGTAAAGATGAAGTTTCTCAAATAATTGCAATGATTAACAGTGTAGAAGATTCTGCTGTGAAAAGATTTTTGAGAAAACAAGAACACGATAAAGCACTAAAAAATGCAAATGAAGCTGCAAAACAAAGACTTATTGCTAATGCCCAAAAGTCTTCAGGTGCAGGAAACGGAACAGGAGTGATTTTTACTCGTGATCAGATCGGCAAAATGAGTGGTGCTGAATTTGCAAAAAATGAAAAATTGATTATGGAACAGCTTAAAAGAGGTCTAATTCGATAATTTTGCAAATTCTTATCTTTGACCTGACAGCTCTTTTATATGGAGCTGTTATGGTTGAAGATTGTATATTCTACAAAAAGGAGATTAAATGAATTATTTAGAACTTATAAATAAGTGTCTGGTTGAACTTAATTATAAACAGGTTAATGCTTTTTCTGAATTGATTAAAAATGATCATAAGAAATTGATGAATATTATAAATGTTATAAATTCAGAATTATGCGGTTTCGATAGTTGGAACTTTTTATTGAGAAAAGATACTTTAACTCTTGAAAAAGGACAAAAAGAACTGGATAACAATATAAATGGTCTAATTCAAAATGTAATTATAAATAAAAATATTTATAATTATTATTCTGATTTTGAAAAAGCTTATACCGGAGGTCAACCTGCTAAAACTTATTCAATATTTAATGATAAAATTCTTCTTCCAGTGTTTGATGAAGATGTGCAAGTCGAAATTATTTATTGTACAAAAAATTGTGCCAAGAATTCTCTGGGAGAAGAAAAGTTACAGCTTGAGGATGCTACTGATGAAAGCTTGATACCGATGCCTTTTGCAGAACCTTTGTTGGTATATGGTGCTTGTATGAGATTGAAAGGTAACCCTCAGCATGTAAGGTTCAATTATTGGTATGGAATGTATAAGGATGCTTTGGCTAATTTTCGTTCAAAAATTTCTGTAACAACTGATGATACCCCTCAAATAAGGATGAGAAGAAGATAGAAATTTTGCATAAAAAAAACAGGAAGTAATTTCATTTCCCCCCTGTTAAGATTTACACTAGCCGAAATATAAATAGCATGCTCATTATACAATTTTTTTCAAAAAAATACAAATTTTGATAAGAAATGTAAATTTTTTTAATAAAAGAATATAGAATGATGAAGAATATAACAGAACAACAAAAAAAATTTGTTTCGGAATATATAAAGACTCTTGATGGTGAGTTGTCGGCAAAAAATGCAGGATATAAGTCGAAAGATTTAAAAAATGTCGCCAATCGACTGTTAGCTGAAAAGGATATTATTAATGAGATAAAATCTCAGCTGCATAAACAAATTTCTTCATTAAGAGTTCATAAAGGATATGTGATACAAAAACTATTGCAGATTGCAGAGTTTTCTTTAGAAGAGGAGGATATTTTAGATAAAGATGGTAGTTTTACCGGAAAGAAAAAGTTGAGAGATACTTCTGCCGGATTAAAAGCTTTAGAAAGTTTGTGTAAATATCTAGGTTTCTCAAATTCTAATGCAAAGGAAGATGATGAGTATAAACAAGCAAAAATTATCACTATATCCAATTTAGATGACGAAAAAATTTAGAGGAATAATTATGAAAAATAAAGATAATGATGTTGAAAAAATGCTTCTTGAAGGTGCTTCTTTAGAAGATTTAATTAAAATGAAAATAGAAACTGAATTTTGTAAACAGGCAGAAAAACTTAAACAAAAAAAAGAAAAAGTGATTTACACAGATATTGCTAAAGTTCCTAGAAAATATATTTTTTCTAAGACTTCTGTATTTAAAGTTTTTAATAAAAATTCTAAGTGTGAATCATTTATAAATGGTGTTCAGGCAGAGGCTTTGTTAGGGACTCAGTATAGCGTGAGAGAACAGATTTTAAACGGGGTTCTAGCTGCTTTTGTCACAGAAGATGCCTATGTAAAGTTTGAAAAAGCTGAAGTTTTGGAATAATGATAGAATTTGTTAATTTAATTATTAATAAGGATTTGCACGAGTATAGAAATACACAATATTTTACGGAAGTTTTATTTTTATATCTTAGGTATTCCAGATTCTTAGATGATGATTATGCGCTGGATGGAAATTCTTTTTATGAATATTTTGTATCTTTATTAGATAGGTTGAATCCGTTTTTCTGGGTAATATTGTGCGATGGAAAATTTAGCGGATTTGTTTTTCTTGATAATTTAATCGGCGATAAAAATCATATTCATACCGCAGAAATAACTACTTGCTTTTTAAAAGAATATTGGGGTGACTATACAAAATACTGTGCAAAACTGTTTTTGAACTTCTGCTTTCGTAAACTAAAGATAAATAAACTTAAAGCTCAGATATACCCGCAAAATTTTAGAACAAAAGCTATTCTTCGTTATTGCGGTTTTCAAAAAGAAGCTTTTTTGAAAAATGAAACTTTAAAAAACGGTCAAATGCAAGATATCGAAATCTATTCGATATTTAACCAAGAAAGGTAAATTTATGAAGATAGAAAAAGAAGATTTGACAAAAAAGATTAATGAAACCGAAGAGGTTTATTTAGTCGGTAGTATTGTTGATAAGTATGATAAATATGAAGATGAAAGAGCTGCACAGATTACTGATATAAAATATGTTCGTGATGCAATTTATAATACAGATATTCCAAAAATAAACGGTTGGGATAATAAAATTGAATTACCTGATATTTATGAGTTGGCTCAGACTTTGAAATCTCATATTTGTGAAAATTTGTATTCACATCCTGACGCTATGTTTGATGTTAGTGGAACTAACCCAAAAACTCAATCGTATGCAAACAAGCAAAAAGCAATGCTTGTTAGTACTTTCGAACAAATGAATATTGAAAATGAAATAGAAAAGATTATTGACGGAATTGTAGAGACTGGTGAATCTACATTATTTGTCGGTTGGGAAACTAAGATTAAATCGACAAGACGTGCAAAAACATTAGAAGAACAAATATTATCTTTGGATAATTTTTCTGATTTTGTAGTTGAAGAAAAGATAGTGTATGACAATGCAAAAGTTAAACATATTAAGGCAGAAGATTTTGTTTTTGATAAAAATAATCGTGATAATTGGGATGCTTGTGCAAAAATTTACAGGACCTATTCTACGATTGATGAAATTTTATCTGATAAGTCAAATAACATGCTTAATGAAGAAAAAATAAAGGATTTGAAGGGAGTGGTGGCTAATAAAAAATCGTATAAAGAAACTTATGATGAAAGAGCTGTTGACGGGAATAAAGTAGAAATACTAGAATTTTGGGGAGATATAGAATTAGCTGACGGAAATATTCTAAAAAATTGGTTAATTGTAATTGGTGGAAGACGTCATATTATTCGTTTTGAACCTAATCCTTTTGTAATAAATCCTTTTATACATGCAAATATTATTGAATCTCCAAATACTCATCGTGGGGTATCTCCATTGAGGGTTGCATTGATTTTGAATAGTCTTGCATCTACTATTTTGAATAAACAAATTGACGCACTTGCATTGATGATGAATCCTCCGTATTTAGCTCCAAAGGGGTGTTTTAAAGGCCAGCAAGATGTTAAACCCGGTAAAATTATTGAGTATGATGCAGCATTGATGCCAAATCAGCCTGTTCCTTTAACTTTTGATAAAGCTATGGTTGGTTGGGATTTTTTAAATTATTTTAAGTCAACAATAGAGAGTGCGACAGGTATTTTCAAGAATATGGCTGGAAATATTCAATCAGCTCAAAGAACTGCGACAGAATTAAACTATTCAGTAAGTGGCCAAGAAGCGCGTTTGAATATGATTTTGGATTCTATCAATCGTAAAATTATTGTTCCAATGGTTGAAAAGACTGCCGAAATTATTGCTTACTTTAAGCTTGGTACAGAACTTGTTGGTAAAAATGATAGAGGTACTACCGTTTTTGTTGAGATAAATGATGATATCAGAAATGCAAATTATATTTATCGCTATGGGGATAGAAAAGCCTCTTTTGAGAGAAAGTCTAAATTAAAAGAATTGTTTGAAGTTGTCAAGTCGTTTGCAAATGTTCCGGAAGTGGAAGAACGTATTGATTGGTTAGAATGTTTTAAATTTGCATTGGAACAGTATGGTATCGAAAATGCTAATAATTTCCTTTTACAAAACAGTGAAGGAAATGATCAGGTTAAATAGTCTATTCTTTGCCGTCCCTTGTTATTCTTTTCCGACTCCTCATGTATAACCATTTGTTTTAGGGACGGCTTTTCTTTTTTAGGGTAAAAGTATGGAGTATAAATTATTAAAAGCACAGCGTGAATTTTTAGAAATTCCGCACAATTACAGCATGGATATTGCTGTATATCAAGGAGGTTATGGCTCAGGAAAAACTTTTGCGGGTTCGTTGTTGGGGATTCTTTTGGCTTTGAAGTTCCCTGGAATTCGGGGACTTGTTGGGGCACAAACATACACGCTTGTTAGGGATACAACGTTGCAGACTTATTTTGAACATCTTGATAATATTGGTTTTCGTGACGGTGTAGATTATGAGTGGTCTTCTTCGCTGCAAAAGCTTACGTTTAAAAACGGGTCTGAAATTTTGTTCAGGCATTTCGATGAACCTAATAAATTAAAATCACTCAATTTAGGTTTTGTAGAAATAGAAGAAATGTCTGACATCCCTTATGATACATTCAAAATGCTTCTTGGTAGGATGAGGCAAAGAACAAAAAGAATATGGAAAAATTTTACGTATAGGATTTTTGGTCATACAAATCCTGAGATGCATAGAGGGTGGGTATATAAAACTTTTGTTGAAAATAGTGCCCCAAATTATAGATTGATTTCTGCTCCCACAACTCAAAATATTTATTTACCAGAGGGTTTTTGTGATGAGTTGAAAAAACTATATGATGAGCAGTATTATAATATTTTTGTTTTGGCTCAAAATGGTGAGTATAATAGTGGTTTGGTCGTAAAAGATTTTTCTGATGAAAATGTTAGAAATATTACATATCAACCGGATATGGATTTGCATATAAGTTGTGACTTTAACGTTGATCCGATGTCGTGGGTTTTAGCTCACAAAACTGAGGATAAGGTTTTTTATTTTGATGAAATTGTTTTGGAAAATACTACAACTTCAAAAGCTTGTGAAGAATTTTACAGACGCTATCCAAACCATAAAGGTAAAGTGATAGTAAATGGAGATGCTTCTGGAGATAACAGGAGTTGTACGAGTGAGTATACGAATTATGTAATCATTAAGAAAAAGTTGCTTCAGTTTGGTTATGATGTTGAAATTCAAATTAAAGCTTTTAATCCTCCTATAAAAAATCGGGTAATGGCATTTAATTCCAAAGTCCGTTCTGCAGATGGTGAGGCGTGCCTTTTTATAGATAAAAAGTGTGAGAAGCTTCTTTATAATATCTATAATCTTAAATACAAAGAAGGTTCTTCTAAAATAGATATCCCTACATATCATCAAATTAAGCAAACTAAAGAGTTGAAGTTTTTATCACATCCTTTTGATGCAGCTTCCTACCTTGTTGATTTTTATTGGCCTATAACGTTATGAGGTGATTATGAATTTAGCTTTAAAAAAATTACATGAACAATCTGATGTTTTGAAAAAGTTGTGTATTCATACTAATGATATGTCGGTTGGAAAAATTTCTACTGACGTGCCTGTTGGTTGGCAAATTTTAGAATGTGAACATAATCCAAAAACAAATTTTAAATCTATTGTATATAGAAACAAAAATAATGTTGTTGTAAGTTTTGCAGGTACTGATAAAAAAAGTCTGCTTGATCATATTGCAAATATTCAGATGGCTTTTAGATCGATAAATTCTCAGATGAAAAAGGCAAATGACTTTTTTCATTTTGTAAAAAAGAGGTATATTCAGCCATTTGATAATGTAAAATTGGTTGGACATTCAGAAGGTGGGAGTGAAGCTACTTTTGTCGGGATAATGAATAATGTAAATGTGATTACTTTTAATACTTACGGTATCTCAAAGAAACTAATCTTGAAGGGTAAGGATTACAATGATTTAATTGTAAATTATCGGACTCCAAAAGATATTGTATCCAAACTTAGAGAAAATCCGGGTAGAACCTTCATTATTCCTAATGAATCAGGTTTTATTTGTGCTCATAGTTTAAAGAGTATGGGGAGTTGTATTGATGCAATTCCTATAAATATTTATAAAAGAAGACATTTTTTATTTAGATGAAGGTGTTTTTATGGAAAGTTTGTTACATTATTCTCCTATTTTAATTGCTGTTATGGTATTTCTAATTCAGCAAAGGATTGTAGTTACACCAGAACAGCTGGAGAAAAAACATAGAGAAATTATTGAAGAAATTGAAGAAAAATTTGTAACACTAAATAGTTTTAAAGATCTGAAAGATCAATTTTCAGAAGTTAAAGAAAAAATTGATAAAATATATGATTTACTTATTGATTTAAAATAATATTAACAATTGTAACATAGCTAAATAAAATATTAAAGATTTTCTGTTTATATTCCGATGATAAGAATACTAGGATTATGTTACTAAGACTTTAACGAAAGGAAAGCTAAGAAAAATGGGTATCGCAGCTTCACAAGCAAGATTTCTAGCCATAACTTCCAGAAAGGCAAGTTGTGAATTTCAATCCATGAATATAGCTCAAGAAAAGCTTTCCATTACTCGTGCTCAGACTCAGGCTACTCAAAAATATCAAAATGCATTGAATCAGACTAAGTTAGTTTGGGATATGAATGGTACAACTGGTACAACAAGTGCTGATGGGCAAACTTACGACTTAACATATGATATTATGATGACTCCGTCTGCACTAAATGGTTATGATCCTTATTTTATAACAAATAGACAGGGTGCAATAGTACTTAACTCCAGAATGGCAACTGCTGCTAAAAATGCAGGGATTTCTCAAAAAGGAGATACAGAACCTACTTGGGAAGGGTATCAAAAGTTCCTTGAGCAACTTGGTGTTCAAGGTTATATCGCATCATCTCAAGTTAGTTCAATGACAAGTGATTCAATGTTTTATAATCCAACAGGTGGTATTGGCGGAGAACCTATTGATAAAACTCAAGCCAGTGCTATGACTTTAGGTACCTTAATTGCAGATTTAGAAAATAAAATAGCAACAGATTCTAAATTTGCGGATAAAGTTACAATAGATTTGAACAGTTTATCAGTTCCAGCTCCTGATTTGTATGTTGATTCGTCAAAAGTAGAAAGCGGAAAATTTACTATAGCTGATATATTGTCGGGCAATGTTAATATTGTGACAAGTGAAAATGAGACAACTATGGAACAGCAGGTTCAAGCTATTGTTAATGCAATGATAGCTTCACTTAAACCGTTGTTTGCAGATGATGCCGCAAATAGTCAGGCATTTGAATATGCGACTAATGAGTTAAATAAAATGCTTCCTGGAACACTTTTAGTTGGAACTCATACTAGTGCTAATGATGTTAATCAAGAAGCAAATAATTATAACGGTGTTGTAACTTCTATAAATCAGATGAATCCAACAAAACAATTGTATGGATTGAGTTTATCAAATGTAATGAGTAGTTTCCTAACTTACTATGCACAATCATTAGGTGGATATTCTACGCCATATGTAGTTAATAAAAAAGTTGAAGATTCTGTTTTTGTTACTCAAGATCCTGACTATTTTTATATATTAAAGAATGAAAATGCTGTTACTGAAAAAGATTTATTGGTTGCAGATTTTTATAGTTCAATGTATAACAACTTATGTAAGTCTGGTTGGACTACTTCTTCAGGAGATATAGATGACAAGGATTATTTAGCTCATGCTCTGAAAAACGGTCAATTGTTTGTATCTTCTATGCATGATGATTATACATATTATCAAGATCCTTATACTTTGAATGGGCATGTTATT
>CASECH010000139.1 GCA_949286405.1 uncultured bacterium | reverse complement strand
TCTTAGTAAGGCATATTCAACTTTAACGAATATTGTTTCTAAGGCACAAACAGATAGTAATGCAGTGACTGTAGGTGAATCTAAGTTATTTAGAGGTATATTGTGTACACCTTCTGCAGACGGTTCTGGTAACGGTTGTGAAGATGCATATGGTAACAAGTCAAAATTGAAACAGATTATTCCGCAATATCTGAATGTTATAAAAACCTGTGAAGGTTCAGATTGTGATGACATAAAGTATGATATTTCTACTCAAATTACAAGTGGTAAACTTGTGACTTCAGGTACAAAAAAATCTATTTCAGAAGATCCAAGTCTTTTTGGTCAATCTGTAATTGGTTTTTATACAAATGATCAAATGATATATTATTTTGCTCCTGTATCAAAAGCGTATTATGTTGCGATTGACGTAAATAGTGATAGAGAACCTAATATCAAAGGTCGTGATTTGTTTACTATGTTTCTTTGTAATGATGGCAGAATAATTGCAGGTGGAGCTTCAGATGGGGTATGCGATGATAAAACAGCTAATCCGTATTTAGGAGAGCCTTTTAATTATCTTCGTGAAAATAATTGGAACATGGATTACTAATGATAGAAATAAGTGTTGTAATACCGTGTTTTAATGAGGAAGTTAACATCACAAAATGTATCTCAAAGGCTTATAAGTCATTTGAGATGCTTGGTGTGTGTGGTGAAGTTATTGTTGTTGATAATAACTCAACAGACATGTCTGCTGAAGTCGCAAAAAGGGCTGGTGCAAAAGTTGTTTTGTGTAATCAAATGGGTTATGGCTACGCATTGAGAAAAGGTATTGAAAATGCTTTAGGTAAGTTTATAATTATCGGAGATGGAGATGATAGTTACGATTTTTTAGAGATTCCTAATTTTTACAATAGCATGCAAGGCTTTGATATGGTTACCGGAACAAGATTAAAAGGAGTTATCCATAAAGGTGCAATGCCTTTCTTACACAGATATTTAGGAACTCCGGTGTTGACATTTGTATTGAATCTTTTATATAAAACGAGAATATCTGATTCTCAGTGTGGTATGAGAATGTTTAGGAAAGAATGTGTTGAAAAAATTAAGTTTAGAACAGGTGGAATGGAATTTGCTTCTGAGCTTTTTGTAGAGTTTGCTAAACACAATTTTTCTATTAAAGAGATTCCAATACATTTATATGCTGTAAATGGAAGAAAATCGAAGTTAAATCCTATACGTGACGGACTTAGACATTTGTTTTACTTAATATCAGCTTTGCATAGAATATAAAATGAGCGATTTTTTTTGTTATATATATTTGTGTATATGAATTTGCAATTCGATTTGTATATATCCAGTTCCGCATATTTATTAAGAGTTTTTTGTGTTAAATTAAATGTTTTTTGGTAAATTGCTAGATCCATTATGAAATATGTCTTGTCTTTGTTTTTGTAGATTTGATTTTTTATTTCAGTAAGATTTTTGTCTGAAAGAATATATATATTTTCTTCAGTGAATCTTGGAGCATTTAGGTATATATATTTAGCATTTGGGTTTTGGAAAGGTACTATCATTCCACTCCCTGATGCTACTAAAACTATTGCATTATCAGGGATATTCATTGTCTGAACTTCAAGAACTTTATCATGTATAGGTACTCTTTTTAACATATCAGGTTCAATAGTTTTTAAGACAAGATAAAATGCTATACAAACTATTAATGATGGAATTATAAAATTTTTATAATTTAGTTCTAAATGATAGTCTTTATGATTGAATTTTATGATGTCATTTAATGAAAAATATTGTTTTATAAAATAGAGTAATTTCGTGAGTGTGGCTATTACTACTATTCCTGATATTGCAGATATTGGAGTCAAATATCTTATTGTTGCAAATGTATTTATCCAGACCAGATATGTAAATATGCTAATCAAAAACATAAAGTTAATAGCTTTAAAATTGATTGAAGTATTTTCAAAAGAAAATTTAGAAAATTTATTTGCAATATAAATAAAAATATTGATTATTAAGCATACATATATTGCAGCAAATCTGAAATCTTGATAATTAATTTCAAAGCCCTTTGTTGGGAGATGTTGGTAAAAATAAAATGGAAAAAATAAGTATTGCCATATATTTTCAGGATAAAGGCCTTGAAAGTCCGTCTTTAGCATATCAGCACAATTTGTAAAATCTGATTTAAATATAGAGTTAAAGTATGGGAAAAATGGGTTGTGGAATATTGAATATAGTTTCCACATCCAAAAGCCGTTAGTTATAAGAAATCCAATAAATACAGAGGTTACAAATAAGCAGATTGTTTTTATTGGTTTGTTGACTTCTTTATAAAAAAATGGCAAAGAACAAATTATTGCGAAGCCGAATATACCTGCAGTTAATTTAAGTCCGCAAATACTTCCCAGTAGAATTCCTGATAGAAGAGTATTAATGTATGAGTGTTTTTTTATAACTTTTAAAATTAGGTAAATTGAGATTAGTACAATATCACCAACGAAAATGTCATGCGTTAAAGTTCCGATATTATATAGAGTTAATGCACCTGTTGAGCCAATTATTACAGAAAGTAGAATGTATAAGTTTTTGTTACTTCCTTCAAAGATGAATTTAGCAATTTTATATGTGATGAATATTAATAATGCGTAGCTAAATCCTTGAATAAATGCTACAAGATATGGAAAGTTATTTAAATGCTTTATCATCAAATAGTATGGAACATCAAGTAGAGGATTGAAATATGATTGGATATCTGCAGGCATGATATCTGTTGTCATCCTGTTGTTTAAAAATGCATAAGGATTGTATATATGGTAGTTTCTTACATCAAAACTTCTGTCAACTCCATGTAATATACTGCATATCCCTCCAATTAGAATTGCTAAACATAACATTATATAATCATGCTTAAATAATTTTTCAAATAATAAACCAAATTTTCTCATATATGTTTCCATAAAATCATTAAATTGCAAATCTCTCATATTACTATGTTACTTGTAAATCCTTGTATAAACAGACATTTGCCCTAAATTTTTACATAAGTACATTAAATTATATTAAACCTTATTGATTTTTTTACGACTTGTGTAATAATAGAATGGAAAAAGAGAGGAGAAAATTTACATGAAAGACAAAACATTTTTAATGATTCCGGGCCCTACGCCAGTTCCAGAGACAGTTATGATGGAAATTGCAAAACATCCTATTGGTCATAGAAGTTCGGAATTCTCCTCCATCTTGTCCGAAGTTTATGAAAATTTGAAATATGTTTTCCAAACAAAAAATGATGTGTTTATGTTTACATCAAGCGGTACGGGTGCTATGTGTGCTGCATTAGAAAATTTGATCAATGAAGGGGATAAAGTATTATCTCTTGTAATTGGTAATTTTGGAAACAGATGGGTAAAAATTGCTGAATCTCGTGGTGCGAAAGTTGAAAAAATTGAAGTTCAACCCGGTGGAGTGATTGACCCTGAAATTTTAAAATTAGCCTTAAGTGAAGATAAGAATAAAGAAATTAAAGTTGTAACGTTAACTCATAGTGAAACATCTACAGGTGCAGCTAATGATATTAAAACTTTGTGTTCAATAATAAGAGAACATGGTGCAATTTCTGTAGTAGATGGAGTAACGAGTGTTTGTGCTATGCCTTGCAAGCCTGATGAGTGGGGTATTGATGTACTTGTATCAGGCTCACAAAAAGGTTTTATGATTCCTCCTGGATTAGCATTTTTGGTAGCTAATGAACGAGCATGGAAAGTTTATGAGCAATGCAAACATCCTAGTTTCTATTTTGATTGGGCTGCTCATAGAAAATCTGTTCAAGCAAATTCAACACCATTCACTCCTGCAGTGAATTTAATTGTAGGCTTAAACGCTGCATTGAAAATGATAAAAGCTGAAGGAATTGATAATGTAAATGAAAGACATAGAAAACATGCAATGGCATTAAGAAAAGCTCTAAGAGCTATTGATTTGAAATTGCTTGTACCTCAGGATGAAAATGCTAGTTATGCTATTACTTCAATATTACCTCCTGAAGACATATCCGTTCCGGATATAAGAAAAACCCTAAAAGAAGATTTTGATATTGTAGTTGCTAATGGTCAAAATCAATTGAAGGATAAAATCTTTAGAATCGGAACATTAGGATTTGTTTGTGATAGGGATCTAATCTCGGTAGTTGGTGCTCTTGAAGCAACTTTATACAAACTAGGTCATAAGTTTGCTTTAGGAGAAGGGGTTAGAACTTTAATCGAGGAGTTAAATAAGTAAAAGGAAGGTAATATAAATGAAAGTATTAATAACTGATAAAATTAACGAAGCTGCTGGTAGAATTATTGAGAAAGCAGCTGAAGTAGAGTATTTGCCTACAATGACAGAGGATGAACTTGTTAAAATTATCCCTCAATATGATGCTTTGATGGTGAGAAGTCAAACAAAGGTTACAAGTAGAATTATAGAAGCCGGTAAAAATTTAAAAATTATTGGTCGTGCCGGTGTGGGTGTTGATAATATTGATGTTGAAGTAGCAACTCAAAAGGGGATAATTGTAGTAAACTCTCCAGACGGGAATACAATGGCTGCTGCTGAGCATACAATTGCTTTAATGTTAGCTATGGCAAGAAATATTGCACCTGCAGCTGAATCTACAAAGCAAGGTAAATGGGATAGATCTAAGTTTACCGGTTGCGAGTTGTATAAAAAAACTTTAGGAATTGTCGGTTTTGGTAAAATAGGTTCTCATGTTGCAGAGGTAGCAACTGCGTTAGGAATGAAAATAGTTGTATTTGATCCTTATGCTTCTAAAGAAATGGTTGAAAAACTTGGAGGAGAATACGTTTCTGATATTAACAATTTCTGGGCAAAGTGTGACTTTATAACAGTGCATGTCCCTAAAAATAAAGAGACTTTGAATTTGATTAATAAAGATACTATTGCCAAAATGAAGCACGGTGTACGTTTAGTTAACTGTGCGAGGGGCGGTATTATTAATGAAAGAGATTTAAAGGAAGCTATTGAAAATGGTCAAGTTGCAGCAGCGGCAATTGATGTATATGAAAATGAACCTAATATTCAAGAGTGTCCTTTGATTAATTGTAATGGTAATGTTGTACTCACTCCTCATTTAGGAGCAAGTACCCAAGAAGCTCAAATGAATGTGGCAATAGATGTAGCAGAACAGATAAAAGAAGTATTATCAGGAGGCTCTGCTTCATCAGCAGTTAATATCCCTTCTTTAAGACCAGATAAGTTAGAACCTGTAAAGGATTATATGCAAATTGCAGAAAATTCAGGAGAGCTTGCAATGCAAATATCCCAAGGGGTTATTAAATCTATTGAGATTTCAGCTCAAGGGGATCTGGCTGATTTAGATATTCAACCACTTGAGGTTGCTGTTTTAAAAGGTGTATTATCTTCAATACTTGAGGGGGTAAATTATGTTAATGCTCCGATAGTTGCGAAGAAAAGAGGAATCGAAATTATCTCTACAAAATCTAAAACAAAATGTAGCTTCACTGGGCTTTTAACAATAAAACTTACGACTGATAAAGGTACAAAAACGGTTGCAGGAGCATTAGTCGCGAAAGATATTCCAAGAATTGTTAAAATTAATGATTATGAGACAAGTATTCGACCTCAAAAACATATGATACTTGTTCCGCATGTCAATAAGCCTTCAATGATTGCTAAAGTTGCAAAAGTAATTGGTGAAAATAACATTAATATTGGATCAATGAACGTTGTGCAAAAAAATGATAAACATGAAACGGAATCTATAATGGTAATTAATATAGATTCTGAAGTTTGTCCAATAGTTTTAGAAGAAATTGGACAAATTGATGGGGTTCATAATCCTAAATATATAAAATTGAATGCACAGGAATAGTTGAGGTTTACAAATGAAGTTAGCGGTTTTTGATTTCGATTCTACTTTGATGGATGGAGAAACTTTGGAATTCCTTGCAAAGGAAATCGGGATAGAAAAAGAGATTAAACAAATTACTGATAGAGCAATGCAAGGAGAGCTTGATTTTTTTGAAAGTTTGCAAAAAAGAGTTTCTCTTTTAAAGGGACTTGATATCAAAACCGTTAATAGCATTTGTGAAAATCTTCCTCTTATGCCTGGAGCTATTGAGACTGTAAAAGAGTTGAAAAACAGGGGCTATAAAGTTGTATGTTTTTCTGGAGGTTTTAAAAACGCAACTGTACCTTTTATGAAACATTTGGGGCTTGATGGGGAGTTTGCAAATATTTTGCATTCTAAAGATGGCTTTTTAACCGGTTTTGTCGGTGGTGAAATGATGTTTAATGACAGTAAAGGATTAATGTTAGAAAGATTGCAGAGTCTTTTGGGTGCAAAAAAAGAAGATACCATTGCAATAGGTGATGGGGCGAATGATTTGAGTATGTTTAAGCATGCAGAAAAAAAAGTTGCTTTTTGTGCAAAACCTATATTAAAAGAAAATGCGAATATAATTATTGAAGTAAAAGATCTTACTCAAATTTTAGATAAAATATAATAAACAAGTTTAGATTTGAAATAAAAGCTCTGTTAATAAAAACAGAGCTTTTATTTTTATACGTTTTTCCCCATTATATACGCATCTTTCATGTATCTTGTTGCGTTTATTTCGCCCTTTTGCCAAACACCTGTTGCTCTTAATATTCCTTTTTCATTTGCTCCGGAAAGACAAGCAAGAAATCCCTCAAATTCAATTATAGCCCTGTCCATAGATTGAGGATTCATGTCAGCTGCAGTCATAATATAATAGAAATCTTTGTTATTGATTTTAGTATATTTGGCACAACATCTGTCAATAAGAGTTTTTAGTTGTCCGCAGATTGTATAAAAATAAATTGGAGTTGCAAACACTATTACATCTGATTCAATCATTTTATCTAAAATTTCAGCCATATCATCTTTTTGTGAGCAGCCTGAATAATCATTTGTATTGCAAAGACCGCATCCGCTACAATAATTTATTTTTTTGTCTCTTAGAAATATTTTTTCAACATGATTCCCTGCATCTTTTGCTCCTTTTAAAAATTCATCGCATAATACGTCTGAGTTACCTCCTTTTCTTGGAGAAGAAGATAAAATTAATACTTTTTTACTCATATTTCCCACCTTTCCTATACACTATTATTTTACGACTTGAGAGTAGCTATCAGTCAAGACCTTTTTATGGTATTATTTTTTTATGGAGGTAATATGTATACAATAAAAGAAGTTGCCAAAATAATGGATGTATCGGAACATACTCTTCGTTTTTGGGCAAAAAACGGTCTGTTTCCAGAAATTAAAAGAGATCAAAATAATGTAAGGTTATTTAATGATAACGACCTTGAATGGGTTAAAATTGTTAAATGTTTGAGAAAAGTCGGGACTGACAATAAGTCTATAAAAAGATATATTGATCTTTGTCTTGTTGGGGATTCTACTTTGAAAGAAAGATATCAAATAATTCTTGATACCAAAGAAAAGGCTTTGAATCAGATGGAAGATTTGAAAAATCAACTTGAAGTATTGGATTATAAGCAAGCTTTTTATGAGAATTTGATAAAAAATAATTTAAGTGATCCTTGGAATCCTGCAAATAAAATACAACAAGCAAAAGAAATGGCTTTATAAAGCCATTTCTTTTCTATTTAAGTTTTTTCAGTGATGACAAGAAATTGTTATTTTGAACATCGCCATCGACTTTGGTCAAGAATATTTGACAATCTTTTTCGTCCGCATCTAATGGAGGTAATTCTTTTAGTTCTGCGGCATAGTAGTTAGCATCGTTTCTTGAACCTAAAGATACTCTATTAGCCAAGCTGTTAAGAGAGATATTTCTTAAAAATCCTGCGAATCCTTTTTTCTTGCTACTGAATTTAGTATAAATTCTTAAAGTTGCATCACCTGTTTCAAGGTCATATCTTCCAGCAATGTAAGCACTTAATTGAGCTGCTTTAGATTTTATTTGCATTCTTTCAATAACATTGTTTTTAATAAGAATGTTTCCAGTAATTTTATCAAAATAGCCCTCAGGTACATTTACTAAGTCAGATATTGTAGAAGGACTTATCATTGCAATAGGGTTTCTAAATAATGCAGCAAATTTCATTACATATTCAACCAATCCGATTTTTTGGATTTGTCCATTTTTTACGATAAACTTAATAGTTCCGTTTAATTTTAATGATTCATCTGTATCTAATATGATTAATCCACTACCTTTACCAGAAATTTCTCGTTTTAAATTTAATAAAGTAGAAGCGATTAAGTCGGAATTAACGTCTTTGATACCAAGGGCAACATGATATTTATGATTTTTTAGATCACATTCAACCTTGCCTGAAGTATGCCCTTCTGCGAAGTCAAATCTATTTGAGTAAAGACCTAAATTGCTATCTTTATCAAGAGTTAATTTTGACTTGATGTTTCCAAATTTAATATCTTTGTAATTTCCGCTCAGTAAGGATAATGTTCCGTTTTCAATAATTAAATTAGATACATCAAAAGTAGGTGCTGTAGAGCTGTTTTCAATCTCTTCATCAGACATATTCTGAACTGCAGCAATTTCTTCTTTTGTCATTTTTTTAGGAGGTTCTTGGTTTGATGCTGCTAAGAATCTT
>CASECH010000138.1 GCA_949286405.1 uncultured bacterium | reverse complement strand
TTCAAACTCAACATCTTTAGTCTTTATAACAGATTCTCTTGTCGTAAAAAAATGTTCGACATTTTTTAATAAATCACTTTTTAAAACCTTTTTTCCGGAAATTTCATCAAAATAAAACATAACAGACAGATTATACCATAAATTTCATAAACACATATAGTACAGACATTCAATTGAAAAAAAAGCTTATATATGCTAATATTCCAAAATTAGTAAAGGAGAGATTATGAAAGAAAATTTAAAAAAATACATTGTAGAATTTATTGGTACATTCTTTTTAGTATTTACAATAGGAACAATTCTTTTTGGAGGCAATCAAAGTATAACCGGAATGCTTGGAATAGGATTTATTTTAATGGTAATGGTATATGCAGGCGGTCATATTTCAGGAGGCCACTACAATCCTGCAGTATCACTTTCAGCTGCAATAAGAGGTGCATTACCATGGAAAAATTATGCTCAATACTTTATTTCTCAAACTCTAGGTGCAGTACTCGCTGCTTGTGCGGTTAAATATTTAGTAGTTGTACCTCCTATTGAAACAATACCAACTTTCGACATTCCAGCATTATTGATTGGAGAATTTTTATTTACATTCGCACTATGCTATACAGTGCTACTGACTGCAACATCTAAATCAGTTGAGGGAAATTCATACTATGGTCTGGCAATAGGTTCAGTAGTAACAGCAGGTATTTTTTCTACAGGAACATTCTGTCTAGGTGCATTTAACCCAGCAGTAGCAATAGGACTACTTTCAATGGGTGTAATAAGAATAAAACTTGCAGGTATAACATTACTTATTGATTTAATCGGAGGTATCGCTGCAGGATTTTTATACAAATTTATAAATTGTGATGATTAATAAATGCGACTAAATTAATTTAATAAAAAGGACAAGGCTTATCCTAAAAGATAAGCCTTGTATTTTATATTCCAATTTCAGGTTTTACATCATCTCTGTAACAATTGCAAGATGGGCTTAAACTACCATCACAGCATAGTGAACGACCATTTTGACAGCCGCAAACTCCCCCATGGTGAGAACAACATCCCCGACCAGCAATAATACCACTAAAATATAAATTTTTAGACAAAGATGCAAAACTACCCAAACAGAAACCTAACATTAAAAACAATAACAATCTTTTCATCACATTCTCCATACTTACTCTTCTAGCATATAATATAAAATATAATTTATAATTAATATTAACCGAATAGGTAATATCGAAATATCTAATAATCTTGTAGGATAAGTTAATGCGTTATTTTTTATTAACACTATCTTTTATTTTAATAACACTACCTGTATATTCAAAACACCTTTATATGGAAAAAGAATATCAACAGGTATGGTGCAATGAAAAGCATGGGGCAAGTGAATACAGGCTCATAGACGGCACAAGAGTAGATTGTGTAACAAATACACATGCAATAGAATTTGACTTTGCAAGCAAATGGGCAGAAAGTATAGGACAATCTCTTTATTATGGTAAAACTCTAAATAAAAAACCAGGAGTTGTACTTATTATGGAAAATCCACAAAATGACTTAAGATACTTAAAAAGACTTCAATCAATAGCAAACACATATAATATTACAATATGGACAATGACCCCTGATGATATGAAAAAATATGTATTAGTGACCAATAAAAAATAAATTATGTTACTATATAGATATATAAATTTGGATATTAAGAAAATAGGTATTTATGTATAAAAAGATTTTAATAAGCATTTTTTCACTAATGCTATTCCAAAATATTTCCCAAGCTCAACCTGTGAGTTTTGTCTATATAAACGGTTCCAATAACAATGATGAAAAAATGCAAAATTGGTTCCTAAAAGGAGTCAATAAGCTTCATCCTGTGATGAAAAAGAAATTTGAACAAAACAAACAAATAAAAGAAGTTTTCCTAAACCACGATTTGGGCTATACAATTAATAATAATCCATCAATATTTTTTTGGGGTGATAAAAGCCAAAAGAATTTGGAATTTGTACACAAGCAACTTGACATAAGCAAAGCTCTAAGCCCAACTATAGCATACCAAGTAAGATCTCTTTTGACATCATTTCTTCATGATGCAATCTGGGTACAGAAACAACATAACATGCTACCTATTCTTGATGAACTTAATGAAAAAATTAAACAAGAAAAACTTAATGGAAATAACGTAGTATTATTTGGTTACTCTGCAGGAAGTTTCATCACATACGAGTATATGTTTAACAAACTGCCATACATAAATGTAGAAGACCTGTTCAATTCTCTTAATGTAAGTGATGAATTTAAAAAATTTGTAAAAGAAAATCCACAAAAACCTACCTGCATATCAGCTCTTTCTAAAGCTGAAATTGGTGCCGTAATGCAAAGCGGCAAATTGGTATTCCAACCGTCAGAGGATATTCTCAAAAAAAATTATCTAAACCTTAATTCTGCGACAGAACAAGTCTGTGCACCTGATAATACACTTATGGGAGTCGTAAATTTTGCTAGCCCACTGGTATTATTCTACTCAGATTTAGCTGATCCAGAATATGACCTAACTTATTACAATAAATTAATGCTCAAATACATAATTGAACAAGGATTATTTTTTATAACAGTTAACTACAGAGAAGACCCAATGGGCTTTCCTGCAACTAAAAATTTAACCATTGATGAAATGGAAAAAATCACGCAACTTGATTTTAACAATCCAAAAGGCTTTATATACGACAATTCAAGTGTATGGAGCAAACGTTCGTTCTTATTTGCACATACATCATACTGGAGTTCAAGAAAAACCTTCTCAAATGCAGTTGTAAAAGCATTTGTAAACGGCTATAGACTTCAATATGACAAAGAATTTCAAGAAAAAGTTCTAAAAAACAGAAAATCTAAAATAAAATATGAAATGTAAAAGGAGAAATAACATGAATTTTGAAGAAGGAGCACTATTTGATCCGGGATTTATCCCCCACATTCAAGCTTTCATACCAAGCATAGAAAATATATATTATAACTTACAAAAATTCAAAAATTTTCATCAAAAAAAAGCTCATTTTAAAATGTTCTACCCAAAAATCCAACAACTTTTGAATAACTATATCGGTTTCTATCTTGGCTGTATGCTTTGGGCTGTATACATAAAAAAATATGAAAACAAAAATCTACTTAACAATCTCTGCATCGGAGGAGAATATTCAGAAGAAGAAACTCTTTCTGAAGTAGAATTTGTAGAACATTACATAAAGCAACTCCAAAAAGATGCAAAATATTATCTTGGAGAAAATTACACTCCTGATATAGAAATTTTGAAAATAATTTCTGAATACAAAAATTTCTTAAAAGAAAATGAAGGTTTTACAAAAGCTTCAACAACAGATGATATAAAAATTCCGTCTAATTTCAAAAAGCCTTCAAAAGAAGAGCTGGAAACAATTTTAGAAAAAATTGAAGAAGTAGTAGAAACAGGCAACCTCTTTGACCTATATCCACTTACTTCAACAATTTTATAAAGGCATAATATGGAACTAAAAGACAAACTATATCAAATGTTCATCCTCGGGACAGAAGGGAATGGATATCAAAAAGCACTAGAAAACAATCTTGGCGGAATAATCTTTTTTACAAAAGATATTCAGAGCAAAGACCAATTCTGCAATTTGATAAATGAAATTAAAAAAAATTCCAAAACCAAACCATTTCTATCAATTGACCAAGAAGGTGGAAGAGTAGAAAGAACAGAAAATATCCATAATGGGAAAAAATATCTTTCTGCCAAGTATGCTTTTGAAAAAGGGGAAAGTTTTTTAATATCACAAACACAAGAAATTGCACAAGAATTAAAAGGATATGGAATTAACCTCAATTTTGCACCCTGCATTGACGTGAATACAAATCCAAATAATCCGATAATAGGAGAAAGAGCTTTCTCTAACAACCCTGACGAAGTTATTAAATGCGAAAAAATTGTTTCACAAATTTATCGAGAAAATAAAATCATTCCTTGTGCAAAACATTTTCCAGGACATGGCGACGCAAACGCAGATAGCCACTTAACTCTACCTCAAATTGACTTATCACTTGAAGAAATGGAAAAAACTCACATAAAACCATTTAAACATTGTGCAAAAACAATTGAAATGATAATGGTAGCACATCTGCACTGCACATGCTTTGAAAAAAATACAATTCCAACATCACTCAGTAAAAAAGCAATTTCATATCTCACAAATAATCTTCAATTTGAAGGGGTAACTGTATCAGATGATATGATAATGAAAGGAGTAGCAGATTTTGGATCGATAGAAGCCTGTATAATGGGAATTAAAGCAGGAATCAATATGTTTATATACCGCAACTCTAATCCTGAAACAATAAATATTATTGAAACAATAGCCCAAAAAGCTAAAGAAGATAAAGAGCTGAAAAAAAATATCGAAATATCATTTGAAAAAATTTCAAAATTAAAAAAGACCTACTTATAACGTAGGTCTTTTTTTATCAATTATTCCAATTATATATTGTGCATTCTATCAACAATCTCTTTTCTTTGAACCCATATTTCCATACCTAACTCTTCACCTTTTTTTACCAAAGCTTCTTTTATTTCCTTAAAAGAATATTCAGAGTTTTCGATATTACCAAGCAAAAACATAACAAAATGTCCTTGCATAAGAGTTTGTTTGATATCTTCAATATTTACCTTATATTCAGCAAGTACATTCGCAACAGAAGCTACAATACCTACCTTATCTATACCTGATACCGTTACAATTATTTGTTGATCTGACATACATCATCCTCCATATCAGAATTTGCTGCTACAGGCACAGTCGCCAACCAATCACGGTTAACCAATTTACCCAACTGATGTTTTACACAATAATCTTTCAAATCTTTTTTAACTTCAGGAGCCAATATATACATAGCTATAATATTTGGTACAGACATCGCAATCATCATCGCATCAGTAATATTAATTACAGATGTAACATTCAATACTGAACCGATTACAATAAAAGCACAATAAATTAATTGGAAAGTCAAACTTCTTTTCTTTCCTTCACCAAAAAGGAAATTCCAAGACTTTTGACCATAATATGCCCAACTAATAATTGTTGATAAAGCATATAACAATACAATACCAGCTAACAATTTAGGGAAGAAAGGCATAACAGATGAAATTGCATCTGATGTCATTTCAATACCTGAAGTATGACCCACATGAGTTTTATAAACACCTGTAATTACAATAGCTACAGCAGTTAAAGTACACATAAAACCAGTTAAGAACGGATCTAAAAGAGCTACAAACCCTTGAGATAAAGGTTCTTCAGTTCTTACTGTTGCATATACAATAGGAGCAGAACCTGTACCGGCTTCATTTGACTGCACAGAACGTCTTAGACCCATAATCATAGCAACAAACATACCGCCATAAACTGACTCAGGTCTAAAAGCTTCTTTTACAATTACATATGCAGCATGCGGAATTAATTTAAAATTACAAACAATAACAGCCAAAGCTGAAAATAAATATACGAATATTTTTAAAGGTACAATTTTTTCAGTAACTTTTACGATATTTTTAATACCGCCAATAACAATCAAACCAACAACAATTGCCATACCAAGTCCGATTACCCAATGGAAATTATGCATACATCCATTTTCACCGCCTGTTACATTAACAAACTGATTTGCAGCTTGATTGATTTGAATCATATTACCGCCTGTAATACCACCGCAAATACATAAAATCGCAAATATTACAGACAAAGGTTGACCTAACCAACGTAATTTTTTTCTGGTTAATCCATGAGCCATATAGTGCATAGGACCACCAGAAATACTCCCGTCCAAATTAAATCTTCTATATTTAACAGCTAATGCTGCTTCTACAAACTTCAAAGACATACCCAATATAGATCCGACGATAATCCAAAAAGCAGCACCAGGACCACCCATAGAAATAGCGATTGCAACACCTGCAATACTACCTAACCCTATAGTACCTGATAACGCAGTCATCAAAGCTTGGAAAGATGATACTTCACCAGAACCGTCACCATCTTTTTTAGGTTTAACTAACAAATCTATAGCATGCTTAAACCCCCAAACAGCTATTCCTCTTAAATAGAACGTGAAGAAAAAACCCGCCAGTAAAACCCAAAATATAATAATTGGTACATCAGCTCCAAAAATATGTATCGGATGGAAAATAATATCAGCAACTGCATCTGATACAGGAGCAATATTTTTATCCATAAATTTGTCAATACTAAAAGCTTGAGCTTGTTGGATGTTTACTAAAAGCGTCAAAAATACAATCAAAAATTTGTTCATTAAATAATTCCTTTCGGGTTAATCCTCTGTTGGGGCAAATAAAAGCCAATATAAAAACTCTACACACCAACTTATCTTTTTTATACTACCAAAAACATGCTCCTAGAGTGTCAAATCTTTACAAAATCTTAAAATTTGTTGCAAATAATCGTTACAGACTTTTGCAGAAGTGTAATTTTTAATTGTATTAAAACTATTGCAAGACAAGGATTTTAGTTCTTCTTGTGAAAGAGCTTTAATTTTTAAAAGAATATCTTTAATCGATTCAGAATTCGGATAAGTCAAAAAACCATTAAATCCGTCTTTTATAATTCCATCAATACCGTCATCTTTTGTGCAGACAGTAATACAGCCCCTTGCCATAGCTTCTAAGTAGACCATACCAAATGTTTCATTAACACTTGGCAATATAAAAATATCACTATCTGACATTTTTGATAAAACTTCTTTTTTATCAAGTCTTCCGGTAAATATGACATTTTTACTAATTTTTTCCAGCTGTCCTCTTTCTTTACCATCCCCAACAACAGTCAATTCAAAACTTTCGAGGTCTTGACACGCTTTAATTAATTTATCAATATTCTTACGTTTTTTGAAATTTGCACAAGTCAAAACTTTTATTTTAGAAGCGTTTTGGCATGGTATTCGCTGAATAATAATTTCTTCATCAACCCCTGATAGAGCAGTAAAAATTTTATCTTCTAAATCAGGAAACAATTTTACAAGTTTTTTCTTAATCACAAAAGACCTGCAAGCTATAGCTTTAGCTTTGTATAAAGCAGTTTTCAACCTCTTTTTAAAATAAACAGAATACAAAGGATTTGTCAAAACTTCCAAATCAGAATTATGCACACCTGCAATAAAAGGAATACCAAGTTTGTCTGCAAGTAAAATTCCTGAAGGCATATGAGCTACAACTATATCATAATCAAAGTTACAGACAAGTTTATGCTTAACATCAAACATAAACGGTAGCCAATAATTGACATTATAGATATCATCATACAATCCTGTTTTATAAAACTTTTTACCACGAATAAAAGAATTAAAAATAAAATTAGGTTTTATGACATCTACGCTGACACCCAATTTTCTCCAACCTTGCACAAATTCATACAAAGTCTTTGGAGTTGTCTTTTCAAGACCACAATCAACAGGATATAAATCAGTTATGAATAACATTTTCATAAAGTTATTATATCATAATTTACATTTATAAATTCAATGGTATAATAATCTTAGAGTAACAGGTATTTTTTTATGATGAGCCAAACCAAAAAGTTATCAATAGCATTTTATTGGCATATGCACCAGCCTGTATATCAGCTATCGCCTAATGGTGATTATTTAATGCCTTGGACAAGACTTCATGCTGTGAAGGATTATCTTGATATGGTAACAATACTGGATAAACATCCAAAGATTAAATTAAACTTTAATCTCGTGCCTGTACTGCTTGATGAATTAATCGATTATGGAGAAAGAGGCCTGCATGACATCCATTCAAGATTAACTATTATGGATGTTAAAGATTTAAATGATGATGATAAAGAGTTTATAATAAACAATTTTTTTGATGCCAATTATCAGTCGATGATATTACCTCATCCTGAATACAACAGGTTATATCAAAAATACCAATCCAGCCCTGACGATGACGTAAATATTTTTTCTAATCAGGAATACTCTGATCTTTTAGCATTATTCAACCTTGTATGGTTTGACCCGACTCACAAACAGCACTACCCGGAATTAAGAAAACTACTAAAAAAACAAAAAGGATATACTCTTGAAGATAGAATAAAAATTATTGAACTCCAAAGAGATATCATAAGAAAAATTATTCCAACATACAAAAAATACCTTGATGAAAATAGAATTGAAATCACAACAAGTCCTTATTATCATCCGATTTTACCTATATTATTAGACATAAAATGTGCAAAAAAGGGACCTGCTGATGATTTACCGTCTAATTTAAAAATGGATCTTGACGCAAAAATGCAAACAGAACTTGCATTACAGCGTATTGATATGCTTTTTGGAAAACGTCCTAAAGGAATATGGCCTTCTGAACATTGCGTAAGTTCTAAAACAATGAGCATGCTAAGTGAACTTGGAGTTGAATGGACAGTTTCTGACGAGGGAATTTTATCTAACTCAATAAACTGCGAATTTGTAAGAGATTTTAAAGGCTATTTAGAAGACCCATACCATCTTTTAAAATCATATAAATACACTGCAAACAACTCTAATATCAAAATTATTTTCAGAAGTGCAATGCTGCCTAATTTAATAAGTTTTGAATACCCAAATCATGATCCTATAGCTGCTGCAAATGATTTATACGACAGATTTAAAGTCTTACAAAGTAAATTGTTATCATCTCCTGATAAAAACCACTTAATTACAATAGCAATGGATGGAGAAAATTGCTGGGAAAATTATAATGCGGATGGAGATATATTCTTGTCTACATTATACGATTTAATAGAAAAAGATTCTTCACTTGAAACTGTACTAATTAGTGACTATTTGGAGAAAGATACACCAAAACCTCTAAATAAGATATCTTCAGGCTCTTGGATTAACAGAAACTTCAAACTTTGGATAAATGAACCATTAAAAAATCTTGCTTGGACATATCTGAAAAAAGTTAGAGATGATTTTTGTGACTATGTGAAAGAAAATCCTCTTAACCCAAATATCGAACTTGCAAGACGTGAGCTATTTATCTGTGAAGGCAGCGATTGGTTCTGGTGGTATGGAGAACCAAACGATTCCGGTCGAGATAATATTTTTGATTATATTTTTAGAGAACACCTCAAAAACATATATATCTACCTCGGATTAGAAATACCTGACTATCTTGACATTCCATTGATATCAGTAATTACCAAACCGTCAAGATATCCTAAAGGAGAGTTTACTCCAAATATTGACGGTAAAGAAGATGATGATGAAGACTGGATTAATGCAGGATGCATATACATTCCTGATGGTCCTGTTTTGAAAGAAAACAAATTCTATGACAAAATTTGTTTTGGCTACGACAAAGATAATTTATACCTAAGATTTTACATAAACGAATTTTTAAAAGATTCTCCAAATCTAAAAAAACAAGTTAATCAAATGTACATATACATTAGAAATCAAAGCCGTAAACAAGCTCTTTCTCCTATTAGAGTAATTCAAAAGCAGGAATCAATACTTCCTATATCAAAAGAAAAATTCCATAATGAAATCCAAATTTCCGTATATGATGGAGAAATAAATCTTGTAAGACTTGTAAAAGCAATGCCTAATAATTTATGGGCAATAAAGACATCCAAAAACATAACAGCAGTTTTTGACAACGTAGTAGATGTCAAAATCCCGTTCGATTCAATAGACATAGAAGAAAATGACACTATGGAATTTTTATTTATCAATGCAAATTATGGTCTAATAGACTTCTATCTACCAAATGAAATGCTTTTAACAATAAAAAGAATGTAACAATATCTTAATCTATCAACATAAAAACTAAAGTTTTTGAATTCATTTACGTTATTAAAACTAAAGAAAAAAGGAATTTATATGTCAGAATTTAACTTTGATATTGAAAAACACAAAGGTCTTCCAAAACTTCCTGATAACTATTGGAAAAAACAACCCAATAATGCAGATGCATTTTCTGACGTTAATACTATTTTCGACAAAAATTTAAAAGCATCCCTAGAAGATGTTTCAATATTTGGCAAACCTAAAATTGATGAATAAACATCATAAAAGTTTTATTTCAAATATTTTTGTAATATTAATTTTTTCAAAGCCCTAGAATATATTCCCTGAGGTTCAAATTCAAGTGCTCTATCAAGAGATTCGACTGCTCCTTGATAATCCTTTAGTTTTTTCTTAACTACAGCAGAATAATAATGTGCATCCACAAAATCTACTCTTAAATCAGTAGCTTTTTTAAAATCTTTCAAAGCAGAAATCAACTCTCCCTCATCAGGATTTTCATATGAAAGTATAACTTGAGCACGATTGTAATACGCATCAACCATATCAGGATTTTTTTCAATCGCTTTTGTATAATTTTCAAACGCAGCTTGCAATTTATATTGCATATGAAAAACTATTGCTTTTGAAAAATAAGCTAGAGCATAATCAGGATTAAGTTCAATAGCCTTATCCAGAGAATCTAAAGCACCATCATAATCTTTTGAATTAGTCTGTGATATTCCTAAATCTGTATAATATTTATAATCTTTTTGTTCTGTCATTTTTATCTCCATTTGCAAGCATGATATCTAAAAATAAAAGAGTTTACAAGCTAAACTAAAAGATAATAAAAAGACCCATATAATTTATATGGATCTTTTTATTCATTATAGTGTAAACAATTTTATAATACGTATTTATTAATCTTCGCAATCTGGACAATCGCATTCTTTTTCAATAACTACAGGTCTGCCCATAAGCTTAGCTGTTGCAAAACTTGTCAAACCAACAACACCTGCTCCAACCGCAGCCCATTTAGCAGCAGAAGCAGTTTTGAAATTTCTTACCGCATTTTTCATTGTCTTAAAAGCAGTTTTGACTGTATCTTTTGCATCTTTTGGTAATTCTTTCATTTTATTAGCAGATACATCATATACAGAATTGAATAATCTTTTTATAACACCTTTTCTTGCTGTAATTTGTCCATTTAAGCTATTCTTTTCTTTTACAAGAACTGCTGAAACTTCTGATTTTAAATCTGCTAACTCTTTATTTTTCATAAATTCTTTTACAGCATCATCAATTGAACCCTTCTCAGGCTTTTTGATATCAAATAATTCGTGGTTGTTTTTAATAATTTTTTGCAAATCTTCTAAAGTAGCTTTTTCAGGCACATCTTTCAATTTAGCTAATTTCTTTTGCAATACAGAAATAGAAGAATCTTCTAATTTTTTCAATTCAGCTTTTTTAGCATCATCAGACAAAACTAAACCTTTAGCTAATTCTTTAATCTCATCAGCTTTTGCAGTAGCAATATCTAACTTACTTTTTCCGCCTGCTGCTTTTTGTAATTTAGCTTTAATATCATCACTAACATTTTCTAAAGAACCTGTTTCCTGAATTTTAGCTAAAACTTTTTGTTCATCAACAAGAGCTCTTTTCTTTTGAGCAATATTACTCTTATCAAGAGTTCTCACAAAAGAATCTTTTGGAGCGTTGCCTTCTAAAATTTTTGCACTAGCCCATCCATATGCAGCACCTGCACCTGCACCAACAGCCAATGCTGCACCAGTAACTGTTGCTGTACGATTGTTGTTTACACTATCAATTGCCATAACTGTTTCCCTTTTCTTTTTTGTACTGAAGGTCTAAAACCTGTCAACAAATTTACTTGCTATTTTAGCACAATTTATTACGAAATATTAAATTTAGGATTTACTTCCAAACAATTTACTTGAAATAAAAGCAGTCAACCCCATTGCCAAACCAGCTAAAGCCCCATACATCGCTGCATTTTTCCACTTATAACCTGATGGAGTAAGCTTATCTGCAAATTTTTTCACAAAATTAATTGTTTCCTGCGGCACATCTTCTGATGCCTTACGGAACTTACCTGTTTTTCTATCAAACACATCATCAATAAACTTTGCGACCCAGTTTTGATCACTATGCTCACTCACTTCACCAACTATGATTTGACCTGTTTTTTGTAAATCTTCTTCAATAGCCAACTTTAACGCAGTATGATCAATAGGAATTCTCTGATTTGTAGCAGGGTCTACTTTCGAAATCAGGTCTAAATATACGTTATCACTCATTTTCTGCGGTTTTAAACTATCTAAAACTTCTTTAGGCCTTTGTTTTATATAGGTATTAATTGCATCATCCAAAGATTGAGCTTCTTCAGGCACAATACCTATTATATCTGCATGCTTTTTTAAAAATTCTTTAAAATCATCAACCTTAGGAGATTTAATATCAATTTGTTCTTTAATAGTTTTTTGCACAGCTTCATCTGCAGAATCATATACACTCAACAAATCTGCATTTTGAGCCAATTTAATATCCGCATCAGGATCCAATTGAACATAATCTGACAAAGCATTCGCTAATTTTTGCTGTCTTTGTATATCATCTTTTACAAAACCTTCTGCAACAGATGATACAAATTCATCACTATACAATCCCTTATTCACCAAAGGATTAGTTCTACAACCATATACACCTCCTACTGCAAGTCCAACAGCTCCACTGCCTAAGGCAAATAAGGCACTTTCTTTTTTATTGGAGTAAGTTTTTGACTGCTGCACAGGCATATTTGAAATATTATCTACAGACATAAAAACACCTAAAGTTCACTACACATGAATATTAAGTCATGAAACTTTTAAAATTTGCACTTTTTATATCTGAATGTAACTTTTAATTTACAATTATTTTCC
>CASECH010000137.1 GCA_949286405.1 uncultured bacterium | reverse complement strand
TCATATCACTAGTATAACATATTTTTTCTCTTTTACAATGGGGTAAAAAATTCCTTTCTGCGGCTAAATAATCGCCCCCCCCCCGAAATTCCAACAAATATCTCTCATAAAAGCTCCTTTCTTGGTAGACAATAAATTCATTATACACTATATGTATAAAAATTTCAATGTTTTAAATTGACACTTAAAAGTGGAAATAGTAAAATTGTAGCATCATATAAGGAGAGAATAAAATGGAAACTAAAGCAGTAATTTTAGCAGCCGGAAAAGGCACTCGAATGAAATCAAATACTCCAAAAGTATTACATAAAATTTTTGAAAAGCCTCTTTTGGGATACGTTTTGGATAATGTTAAAAATCTAGTAAACGAATCATTTGTAATAGTTGGTCATCACGCGGAAGAAGTAACTGAATACGTTGAAAAAAATTACAATAGTGCAAAAACAGTTCTTCAATCTCCTCAACTTGGTACAGGCCATGCAGTATCAATGGTATGTCCTTCACTAGAAAATTTTAAAGGACAAGTGATTATTCTTTGTGGTGATACTCCTCTTATTACAGAAAAAACATTACAGGAATTCATCGACTACCACAGTCAAAACAACTCTGATTTAACAGTAATGAGTACAATTTTTGAAAACCCGACTAACTATGGAAGAATTATCAGAGATACTGATAATTCACTAAAATGCATCGTAGAAGAAAAAGATGCAACCCCAGACCAAAAAGCAGTTAAAGAAGTTAATGCAGGAATTTACTGCCTCAACTGGGAAAAGATTAAACCTGCATTTTCTCAACTTACCAGCAATAATGCTCAAGGAGAATACTATCTTACAGACATAATCGAATGGGGCAAAAAGAACAAGCTTAACGTAAATGCTTATATTATGCAAAACAACGAAGAAATTTACGGAATAAACTCTCGTTCAAACCTTGCAACCGCAACAAAAATAATGAATACAAGAAAATTGAACTCTTTAATGGATAACGGAGTCACTATCGTAGATCCACAAAGCACATGGATTTCAGAAGATACAGAAATAGGTGCTGATACAATTATATATCCTGCAACTTATATTGAAGGAAAAAATAAAATAGGTTCCAACTGCAAAATCGGTCCTTGTGCTCACCTAAGGGGTGGTGTCGAAATAGCTGATAACTGTAAAATAGGAAATTTTGTAGAAGTAAAAAAATCAAAAATCGACCACAATACTAATGCAGGACATCTCAGCTACATAGGAGACGCAGAACTCGGAGCAAATATAAATATCGGTGCAGGTACAATTACTGCAAATTATGACCCAATTTCAAAAACCAAAAGTAAAACTATTCTAAAAGATAACGTAAAAATCGGATCAAACACTGTACTTGTAGCTCCTGTAGAAATAGATGAAGGTACAAATATTGGAGCAGGAAGTGTTATCACAAAAAATATAGGCAAATGGGCACTTGCTCTAACAAGAGCTCAGTTAAGAGTTATTGAAAACTGGGTAAAACATTAAAATAAAAACTTAAAAAACGGAGAATGAATGAAATAATTTTTATATCCTCTTGCAAATTTTTTGCAAGGGGATTTTATTTTTTATAGTAAAACTATTCGTGATAAAATTGAATTATGCATACACACGAACTTAAATGGACTATGTTTGTAATCACAGCAATAGGTAATTTTATTGCCATGCTAGATTCTACCACTGTAAATCTGGCATTATACCCAATGGCTGTAGACTTGCATGTTACTATGAGCCAAATTCAGTGGGTAATGATTGCTTATATGCTCGTACTAACCGTTTTCCTTCCATTTTTTGGCAAGCTTGGTGATATATTTCCTAAAAATAAGTTATACGCAACCGGTTTTGGAATTTTTGCTCTTGGAGCTTTGTTAAATACAACTGCAGAGAATTTTTGGCTGTTAATAGCTTATAGATGTATAGAAGCTCTTGGTGCATCAATTATGCTTTCTAATGCACAGGCAATTATAGCAAGTATTTTTAAAAATGAAAAAAGAGGCAAAGCTCTTGGCCTAAATGGTTGTATAGTTGCAATAGGAGGAATGAGCGGTCCTGCACTTGGAGGAATTCTTATTAATGCATTTGGTTGGCATTCTGTTTTTATACCTTGCATTCCTGTAGCATTAATAGGTTCATATTATGCTTGGAAAATGTTACCGCATAACGTAAAAACAGATATCAAAAATTTCAAATTTGACTATCGAGGATTTTTCTATTTTACAATTAGTTTATTTGCACTTTTACTTGCAATTTCTGAAGGACATACATGGGGATGGAATTCGTTAAAAATCATAACTTTAGGTATAGTCACATTGATATTTGGCGTTCTATTCTATATAAGAGATCATCATTTCAATTATCCACTAATTAATTTTGAAATGTTTAAAATTAAACCTTTCACATTTGGGAACCTTGCAGTTATGATGTCATATATGGCAATGTACACAAACAGCATACTTCTTCCTTTCTTTTTACAAGAAATCCTAAAATACAATGCTATGCTTACAGGATTGCTAATTTTACCTTACTCAGTAACTTTATCAATAATTGCACCGATTGCAGGGCGATTATCAGGGAAATATGGAAGCAGATACCTAACTATCGCAGGCCCTTGCGTGTATTGTATCGCATTGTTAATGTTCACACTTTACGGAAAAAATGCTGCAATGTGGCAAATTGTTTTAGCTTCAGGGATTATGGGAATAGGAAACGGACTTTTCCAATCACCATCTAACAACGCAATTATGACAAGTGTTGAATCAGAACAACTTGGGCTTGCTTCAGGGATACTGGCTCTTTCTAGGAATATGGGAAACATTCTTGGTGTTGCAGTGACAATTACCCTATTTGAAACATTTAGAAATATATTTTTAGAAAACGGCAAAATTTATGATTTAGCATTTTTAACAGCATATAAAGTTACAATGTGCTTTGGAATCTTGTTTGGCTTGACTTGTCTAACTTTTGCATACATAGCATACAAGCCTCACAAAACTACACATTAAGCTTGAAAATTAATTATTTATGATATAAAATTAAAGTGTAATAAATACACTAAACTAGTTACTTAAATCATATAAATGGCAGGGAATTATGACAAACACTAATGAAAAGATAAGAAATATCGCAATTATTGCACACGTAGACCATGGTAAAACAACCCTTGTTGACTGCTTGTTAAAACAAGCCGGAGCTTTCAGAGCTAATCAGCAGGTACAAGAAAGAGTACTTGACAGCAATGATTTAGAAAGAGAACGTGGAATTACAATTTTATCAAAAAATATTTCAATAAACTACAAAGATACTAAGATTAACGTAGTAGATACTCCAGGTCACGCAGACTTTGGCGGAGAGGTAGAACGTGTACTTGGTATGGTAGATGGAGCTTTACTAATTGTAGATGCAGCAGAAGGTCCAATGCCACAGACAAGATTTGTATTGTCAAAGGCATTAGAATTAGGACTAAAAATTATTGTTGTTATCAACAAAATTGATAAACCTGCAGCAGAACCTTTAACAGCTCTTGATAAAGTATTTGACTTATTTACAGAACTAACCGATAGAGAAGATTTAATTGACTTTCCGTTTATTTTCTCAAGCAGCTTGAATGGTTTTGCAATAAAAGATTTGGATGATGAAAGAAAAGATATGGTACCTTTACTTGATTGCATTCTTGAAAATATCAAAGCTCCTACAGGAGATGCTACACAGCCATTACAATTTAGAGCAACAACTCTTGACTATAATGAATATGTTGGTCGTATCGTAATAGGACGTATCGAAAATGGTACTGTTAAATCACAAGAACAAGTATGTGTTGTTCATGCTGACGGATCTCAAGAAAGAGGTAAAATCACAAAACTGTTTGGCTTCCATGATTTAGGAAGAGTTGAAATCGAAGAAGCTTGTGCAGGAGATATAGTAGGAATTGCAGGTTTCTCTGATATTCAAATAGGTGAAAGTATTTGTTCTCTTGATAATCCTCAACCACTACCTTTAATCAAAATTGACGAACCAACATTACAAATGAATTTCTCTGTAAATGACAGCCCATTTGCCGGAACAGAAGGAAAGTTTGTAACATCAAGACAATTGAGAAAAAGACTATACGATGAACTGGAAAAGAATGTTAGTTTACGTGTAGAAGATACAGATAGTACAGATGTATTCAGAGTTTCAGGACGTGGAGAATTACATTTAGGAATTTTAATAGAAACAATGCGTAGAGAAGGATATGAATTCCAAGTATCAAAACCTGAAGTAATCTACAAAACTATTGACGGACAAAAATGTGAACCTTACGAAAACTTGATTGTAGATGTACCTGAAGCATATGCAGGTAGTGCAATAGAAAGACTTGCAGGAAGAAAAGCTGAAATGAAAGATATGTTCTCCGCTAATGGAAGAACAAATCTAACATTCCACATCCCTGCAAGAGGACTTATCGGATTTAGAAGTGAATTCATCAGAATGACAAGAGGTGAAGGTATTATGTACCATACATATCTTGAATACAGACCTTATGCAGGTGATATTCCACGTCAAAGAAACGGCTCTATTATTGCACACGAACAAGGTGAAGCAGTTCCATACGCATTAGCTCAATATGAAGATAGAGGGACATTTTTTATCACTCCAAAAACTAAAGTTTATAGAGGAATGATTATTGGAGAGTGCAACAAACCTCAAGACATTGTAGTTAACATTTGCAAAACTAAAAAACTTACAAATATGAGAAGTGCGACAGCTGATGTGATGGTAACACTTCAAGCTCATAAAGAAATGGCTCTTGAAGAATGTATGGAATACATTGCAGAAGATGAACTGGTTGAAATTACTCCAGAAAATGTAAGAATTAGAAAAGCTGATCTAAACAGAAAAATATACAACTAACAAAAGAGGCGTTAAGCCTCTTTTGTTTTCTTACTTACTCATATTAATTATCATATTCCATGCAGAAATACCACCTTTTTCTGCTAAATTACGCCCTTTTATTTTAATTCCAGAGCTTGTATCTCCTGTCGTCATGAAATCAAAGACATCATACCCCCACTTATTTGGGCCCTTAGGTCCATTTATATCAACAGCAAAAAGCATCGATTTAAAAGGGTAATTAGATGAAAATAACACCTGACCATCTGAAAGGACATATGCTATTGCATTATCACGAATTTTACTTCCATATAAACCAGAATATGCCGCAGAAATATCCTTGTTAATTTCCTCATCAGACAAATCCGGATTATTTTCTTTCTGGATTTCATCCGCACCTTTTATATATGCTAAACAACCTTTACTATATGCATTTTTATCACATACTTTTACTACTTTCAGATTTTTTACAAACAATGCACTAAACTCTGTACAATCATAAGTTGGACCACACACATCACCTACTAGTGGTGAGCCATCAGACATTTCATAACGTTTACATGTCCCATTATCATTGTATTCTACACATTTATGAGAAAGACAACCAGTTGAATAGTAATAACAACCAGGTAAACCTCCAAAGTCTACCTGTGACTTTAAAAGGTTTTGGGATAGCATTGAATA
>CASECH010000136.1 GCA_949286405.1 uncultured bacterium | reverse complement strand
TGGAATTTGTCAAAGAGATTTGGCAAAATTGATTTTAAAAGACAGAGCAAATACAGGCAGAATTTTAAATTCTTTGGAAGAAAAAGGATTAATTACCCGATATATTGATACAAAAAATAACAGACTTGTTAAGAAAATGAATATAACAGAGCAAGGTACAAAAGAGTTAAAAATAATTACGGCTAAATTCAACGAATATTTATCAGGTATGACTCAAAAATTTAGAGCCAAAGAAGTAGAAGCAGTAAGAGATACCTTGCGAAAATTTAGAATGGATTTAGAGCAATTAGTAAATGTAAATATATAATATGCAAATATAAAATCAGAAAATAAGAGGTAAACGATGGAAGAACAAAAAATACAAAATGATGATCAAGTTTCTGAAGAATCAGCAAAAAAACAACGCAAACCTTTCAAAAGGTATGTGGCAGCTGTTTTGGTTGTAATTATAATAGTTGCTGTAGGGTATTTTATTCATGATGCACTAAATTATCAAACAACTGATGATGCTTATGTCGAAACAACAACTGTACAAGTAGCTCCAAAAGTAAGTGGTCAAATTGTTGATGTATTTATTACCGATAACCAAAAAGTAAAAGAAGGAGATTTGGTTGCAAAAATTGATCCTGCTGATTATGAGGTAAAACTTGCTCAAGCCGAAGCAAAATATGAAAGAACTTTATTAAACCAAAAAAATGCAAAAGCAAATTTTAAAGCTTCTCAAACAAATATAGAAGTAGCTAAAAAAGATTTAGACAGATACAAAAATTTATACGAAAAAGGAGCTGTATCAAAACAAACTCTTGACGCTGCTCAAGCTAAATATGATGCTGCTCAAGCAAATTTAACTCAATCAGAACAAGCATTATTATCAGATGGTGGAAATAAAGTTGCCGACGCTGATTTAAAAGAAATAAAAGCTCTAAGAGATCAAGCAAAATTGTATTTATCATATACAAATATCTATGCACCTCAAACAGGTACAGTATCAAACAGACGTGTAGAAAAAGGTATGTATGTTAATGTTGGTTCTCCTTTATTTGTAATTGTACCTGAAGATGTTTGGGTTGTTGCAAATTTCAAGGAAAATCAATTACGTAACATGAAACCTGGTCAAGAAGTAGACATAAAAATTGATACATATCCAAATAAAGTTTTTAAAGGAAAAGTAGATAGTATTCAAAGAGCATCTGGTGCAAAATCAAGTTTGTTCCCACCAGAAAATGCTGTTGGATCTTTCGTAAAAATTGTACAAAGAATTCCTGTAAAAATAGTGTTTACTGAAAAGATTGATCCGAATGAATTTAATATAGTTCCAGGAATGTCAGTAGTACCGAAAGTAAGAGTAAGAAATTAATAAAAATTTAAGGAGCCTATTTAGGCTCCTTAAAAAAATTAGGGAAAATATATGTCAGAACAACAAATAGAACACACCCAAGAACAATGGACTCCGTCTGTTAATCCTTGGATAATGATTATACCGGTTATGTTGTCCGTATTTATATATGTATTAGACGGTACAATCGGTAATGTTGCTTTGCCTCATATGGCAGGTAGTTTTTCAGCAACTCGCGATGAGTCAATGTGGATATTGACAAGTTATCTTATTGCTGCAGGTATTGTAATTCCAGCAGTAGATTTTTTTAGTAAAGTCTTTGGAAGAAAAAACTTCTTCATTATGAGTGTAATGATGTTTACTATTGCCTCAATGTTGTGTGGTTTGGCAAAAAATATTGAATTTATGATATTTGCCAGAATATTGCAAGGTTTTGGCGGTGGTGGAATTCTACCTATTTCACAGGCAATTACATTAGAAAGTTTTCCAAAAGAAAAGCGTGGAATTGCAATGTCAATTTTTGGTATGGGTGTAATTTTAGCCCCAATTATTGGTCCTGTATTAGGTGGTTGGATTACTGATAACTGGACTTGGCCTTGGATTTTTTATATTAATGTTCCATTTGGATGTATTGCAGCTTTAATGTGTCATAAGTTGTTAGAGGATCCTCCTTATGCAAAGAAACAAAAAAATGTAAAAATAGATGGCAGAGGATTTTTCTATTTAACAGTCTGGTTAGTTACATTACAAACTGTGCTTGATAAAGGTAATAATGCTGATTGGTTCAATGCAACTTGGATAAGGTGGACTTTTGGAGTTTCAATGGTTGCATGTATATTGTTTTTCCATTCACAAATCACGAGAAAAGATTCTTTAATTGATTTATCAGTATTCAAAGATAAAAACTTTTCAGCGGGTACGATTATACAAGTTGTTATACAAGCTGTATTGTATGCATCTTTAGCTATTCTTCCTCAATTTTTGCAAAGTATGATGGGATATACAGCATTTTTGAGTGGTGAAACTATGATGCCTAGAGGTTGCGGTAGTATGGTCGCTATGGTATTGACTGCTACATTGACAAATAGGCTTGATAACAGGCTTATGGTAGCAGTGGGGCTTTCTTTGATTGGTGGAGCTAGTTTGGCTTTTGGTGCTTTGAATTTGCAGATATCTAATATGAATATCGCTATTCCTAATTTCTTCATGGGAATGGGAATGGGATTGGCTATGGTACCGATTATGAATTTGTCTGTTGATACATTAAGAAATGATCAAATGACAAATGCAACAGGTATTCAAAATTTGTTAAAAAATATCGGAAGTGCGATAGGTACATCGCTTGTAGCTACTATGCTTACAAGATTTGCTCAAATTCATCAATATATGTTAGTGGGTAAAACAAGTGAATTAAATCCTGCTTTCATAGAAAGAGTTCAATCAACAGCAGCTGCATTATCAGGTTATACAGAACATGCGGTCGCTCAGTATATGGCTCAATATTCTCTGTATGGACAATTGGTAAAACAATCTACACTATGGGCTTTTATAGACTCCTTTAGAATATTTGGTGCATTATGTTTTGCGGTAATTCCGTTACTAATGTTGATGAAAAAAGTAAAAAAAGCTTAAAAAATTGATGTCATAGTTTAATGGTCGATAGAAATATCGACCTTTTTATTATCCTATATTTGAATGGTTGACTTTTTATAAAAAATCATTAACATGGGGATAGAAGTTGGTATCAAAAAGAGGATTTACTATGTCAAATAACAATATATTAGCAGGTATATATGCAGGATTAAATAATACATATGCTCAGTTGGCTGCTCAAAATCCTGATGGATTAACGTTGGAGGAGTTAAACGAAGCAAGAGCAAATAGTTACAAAAACGGAACATATTTGAACCAATCTTTTGCATCGTATTTGCAAACTAATTTTGGTAATATTGATAAAAATGGTGATGGAACAATCACATCAGATGAGATTAATAATTTGACCAATATGATGTCAAAACAAGGGCTTACACGTGATGAGTTAACACAACTTTATGCATCAGGTGCAAGTGGTTTGTCTGAAGATACTATGAATAAAATCCTAGAACATTTTGATGAAATGGACACAAATCATGACGGAAGAGTAACCAGTGCAGAAATTAGTGCTTATGATATAAATGCATCAAGAATGGAAAAAGAAGATGAATTTAATAATCGTCGTGCGACAGATATGTCAGTTTTTTATGGCAGCGAATCTTCTTCTTCTGACACTTATAATTTACTAAGTTATAAGTATAAAAGCAGTAGTAACAGCTAAATAAATCCTAAAATTCTTAGTAACGAGTGCTTTATGCACAGGCGAAAAGGGAATTAAAAAGAGCTTATCTATTAGATAAGCTCTTTCATTATATTTTTTTCAATTTTAACATCCGCCTCCACAGACACAGTGTTTGTTATTATTTTGTCCGACAAAAGCCTGTAAGCCAAGATATTTAGCCGCAGAACCAAGTTTTTGTTCAATTCTGATTAATTGGTTGTATTTTGCCATTCTATCAGATCTTGATGCAGAACCAGTTTTGATTTGTCCACAATTTGTTGCGACTGCTAAATCAGCAATAAATGTATCTTCAGTTTCACCTGAACGGTGTGAAACAATAGATTTATATCCTGCAGCGTTTGCCATTGAAATTGCATTTAATGTTTCAGTCAAAGTACCAATTTGGTTTACTTTTATCAAAATAGAGTTAGCAACACAGCGTTTGATACCTTCTGCAAGGCGTCTTGTATTGGTTACAAACAAGTCATCTCCTACAAGTTGACATCTGTCTCCAATTCGATTGGTTAGTATTTTCCATCCATCCCAATCTTGTTCCGCCATACCATCTTCAATTGAGATGATTGGATATTTTGCGTGCCATTGAGCTAAAAATTCAGCCATTTCTTCGCTTGTGAAAGTTTTGTTTTCACCTTTTAGTTTGTATAGACCGTCTTCATAAAATTCTGAAGATGCAACATCAAGACAAATTTTTATTTGATTTGTGTCGTACCCGGCCTTGTCAATTGCTTCCAAAATAACTTCAATTCCTTCTTCATTGGAATTAAGATTTGGTGCAAAACCGCCTTCATCACCAACAGATGTTGCAAGTCCTTTTCCTTTAAGAACAGATTTTAAGCTATGGAAAACTTCTGCACCCATTTGAATAGCGTGTTGGAAATTTTCAGCCCCAACAGGTGCAATCATAAATTCTTGGAAATCAATGTTATTGTCAGCATGTGCTCCACCATTTATGATATTCATCATAGGCACAGGTAATGTAAGAGCATTGATACCTCCAAGATATCTGTACAATGACATGCCATAAGCTAGGGATGCTGCTTTTGCACAAGCTAATGATACACCTAAAATAGCATTTGCACCTAGTTTAGATTTGTTTTCAGTTCCGTCCATATCAATCATAAAAGTATCAATTTCTCTTTGATGAGAAGCTTTTTCTCCGATTAATTCAGGGCCGATAATATTATTAACATTGTCTACAGCTTTTTTTACACTTTTTCCGTTGTAATAATTCGGATCGCCGTCTCTAAGTTCCAAAGCTTCATATATACCTGTAGATGCTCCTGATGGAACTGCTGCACGTCCAATTATTCCATTAGTAAGTTTTACATCAACTTCAACTGTTGGGTTCCCTCTGGAATCAAGTATTTGACGAGCGTAGATATCTTCAATAAATGTAGACATATGATTCTCCTTTACCATTAGTGACATGTTTATTATACGAGAATTTTAATCATAAATCAATTGTATTTCATTAACTGGGTATGCAATTTTTCTTTAACCTTATAGATAATATGTTTAATGCTTCCTAAATATCCAAGATATAATACTGATGCTGCACTTACCCAAGCAATTGGTCCTGAATAAAACATTCCGATATAGCCGAATTTAATTGCCAGATATACTGCTGCAAATGAACGCATAACAAGTTCTGCAATACACGCCAAAAGTGGAAATAGAGTTTCCCCCATACCTTGCAATGCGTTTCTGTATATGAAAATTTGACCTAAGAAAAAATAAAAAATAGTACTTATTAGTAGGTATTGATGAGCGATATCAATAATATTTTTTGTTGCAGAGCCAATAAAAGCTCCTATAATATCAGTTCCCCAAACCCTCATAATTCCTGCCATACAAAGGCTAAGTATTATATTAATTGTTGAAGTCTTTAATACTCCAAGTCTAATTCGTTTAAATTTTCTTGCTCCAAAATTTTGAGCAACATAAGCAGCTAATGCAACCCCAAAAGATATCATAGGAAGTGTTGCAATTTGTTCGATTCTTAAAGCAGCAGTAACAGCAGCAATGACGTCAGAACCGAAAGTATTACATACACTTTGAATTATTATAATCCCAATTCCAATAATTGAAAATTGGATTGACATAGGTATTCCAATTCTTAAATGTTCTTTGACTGATTTGCAAAATTTTTCATCAAATTTAATTAGCCAATCACTTTTCTTTACATGTAAAATTGGAAATTTTTTTTTGATAAAAACTAGGCATAAAAGTACAGATATAGCTTGAGATAAAATTACTGCAATTGCAGAACCCGGTACTCCCATGTCAAATACGATTATAAAAATAAGAGCTAAAATAATATTTAATAAAGAAGCAATAATAAGAAAATAAAGTGGTGTTTTACTATCTCCCAAAGCTCTTACAGCACTTGCTAACATGTTATACATAGTAGTTGCAATTAAGCCTATTACAATTATTTCTACATACCAAAACGCATTATGATAAATATTATCAGGAACATTCATCCAGTTTAATATATAAGTCATTGTAAATGAACATATTATTGAAAAAATAACGGTAATAACTATACTAAGTATTGTTGATATGATAAAAGAATTTTTAACACCTTCAAAGTCCTTTGCTCCATATCTTTGTCCTGTGATTACAGCAAAACCGTTTGTTAATCCTACTATGATAAATGTTATTAAAAAAAATAAAGGAGCAACTGCACCTATTGCAGCGAAAGCTTCTACCCCTAAAGTTCTGCCTACAATTACCAAATCCGCAATGTTATACAATTGTTGAAATATATTCCCTATTAAAAGTGGAACAGAAAAAATTAATATATGTTTTAAAGGGTCTCCCTTCGTCATATCTGTAATCATAATAAATCCTCTAGTATGTAATTATACTACAATAAATTACAAAAAAATAAAAAGACGAGAAAATACTTGAAATTTAAAAACTTTTATGCGAAGATAAAACCTGTCAATTAAATATGTATAATATGGCAAGGTAGCTCAGCTGGTGAGAGCGCACGGCTCATACCCGTGAGGTCGAGAGTTCGAATCTCTCCCTTGCTATTTTTATTTG
>CASECH010000135.1 GCA_949286405.1 uncultured bacterium | reverse complement strand
GGCATATCTGGATATTGGTGTAAAAGTAAATAGAGTTGGTTCTCTTTTATCTCCATTTTTTACTAACAAACAAGTTAAATCTTATGATGATGTAATGACTTCTGATAGAGATAGTTTTATTAAATATTTTGATTTTATGTTGAATTCTGGAATTTATGTCGCACCTTCACAGTATGAGGCTATGTTTGTATCTTTAGCACATGATAATGATATAATAGACAGGACAGTTGATGGTATTATGAAGTTTGGAGAAAGCATATGATAACAAAGGAAGTCAATGATTGGATTAGAAAAGCTGAGTGTGGCATGTATTCAGCAGATGATGTAATGGAAGAGTTTGCAAGAATTATGAAATATCTCACTAAAGAAGAAGTTATTATGATAAAAAAGAGACTTGAAAATTCGATTAGGAGAAGATAGTTCATAAAAAAGGTCGTATTTAGTTTATAATAATACGACCTTTTTTATTATTTAATTACTGAATTTTGTATTTTATCTGTTATAAATGATTTTATATTTTCCATTGTTGTATTTAGAATTCTCTCTATCGCTTCATTTGTATTGTATGCCATATGTGGTGTAATAATTACGTTTGGTAGTTGAAATAGCCGAGAATTTATCAATGTATTTTTTAATTCATCTTTGGTTAGTCTGTTTAATCCTATTACCAAATCGAAATCATTTATGGTGTTTTCACTCTCTAAAACATCAAGACCTGCTCCAAGTATTTCTCCTGTTGTAATCGCGTTGTATAGAGCTTCGGAATCAATCAGTTCACCTCTTGCGGTATTTATTATTACTGCATTCTTTTTCATTTTTTTGAATGCTTCTGCATTAAACAAGTGGAAGTTATCTTTAGTTAGAGGTGTATGTAATGATATGAAATCAGACTCGTTCAATATTGTCTCGAAATCTGTGTACTCAATATTATATTTTTCTATAAGTTCTTTATTTGGATAAAGATCATATCCAAGAATTTTCATATCAAACCCGAATGCTAATCTTGCAAAAGCTGCTCCGATTGCACCAAGTCCTATTATGCCTATAGTTTTTCCTCCAAGTTCTGTTCCCATTAAAGTCTCAGGTTTTATGATCATATTTTTATAATCAGTTTCTGCGGGAATTATTTTTCTGCATACATTTAACATTAATCCAAAAGCAAATTCTGCAACACTTTTATTCCCGTAATTCGGAGTGTTTACAACAGATATTCCATTTGCTTTGCAATACTCTAAATCTATATGGTTAAAGCCAACAGAGCGAAGTGCTATGAGTCTTAAGTTTTTAAAGTTTTTTAATACATCAGCATTGACTCTTGATGTTGTGAATACTGATATTATTTCTGCATCAAGCAGTTCTTTGGGAATTTGAGTCATAGAATTTAATGGCTCGGAAATAAGTGTGTAGTTATATATTCCTTCATTATTTTTTGTAAGAAAATCTTTTTCGTATTCTTCTACATCAAAATATATTATTTTTTTCATTTGATGTCCTCCTTTCTTCTATAAGTTCAGTTTAGTATATCTTTCAAGTCTTGATCCGGTGTTGTAATTGGTTTGATTTTGAATTTGTCTATAAGAATATTTAATACATTTTCTGATACAAATGCAGGTAATGTAGGGCCTAATCTTATATCTTCAATTCCCAGATACAATAGAGTTAGTAAAATACATACCGCTTTTTGCTCATACCAAGAAAGTATAAGTGATAGTGGTAAGTCATTTACTGAACAGTTAAATGCTTTTGCAAGTTCTACTGCGACTTTTATTGCACTGTATGCATCGTTACATTGTCCCATATCAAGTAGTCTTGGAATACCATTGATGTTTCCTAATTCAAGGTCATTAAATCTGTATTTCCCACATGCAAGAGTCAATACAATTGTATCTTTAGGAGTTTGTTTTACAAAATCAGTGTAGTAATTTCTTCCAGGTCTAGCTCCATCGCATCCGCCTACTAGAAATATGTGTTTTAAATCTCCGTTTTTTACTGCATCGATTACTTTATCTGCTACTGATAATACTGCATTGTGTCCAAATCCTGTCGTAAGTTTTGAGCCACCGTTTATACCTGTCATTTTTTGTTCAGTTTTATATCCTCCTAGTTCAAGAGCTTTTTCTATAACAGGAGTAAAATCCTTATCTTTACCAATATGTTTACATTCAGGGTACTCGACAACTGATGTTGTAAAGACTCTATCTTTATAGCTTTCTTTTACTGGCATTATACAGTTTGTTGTGAACAGAATTGCACCTGGAAGATTATCAAACTCCTTTTGCTGATTTTGCCAAGCTGTACCAAAGTTTCCTTTTAGGTGTTTGTATTGTTTTAATTTCGGATAAGCATGACAAGGAAGCATTTCTCCATGTGTGTAGATATTTATTCCCTTATCTTTAGTTTGCTCAAGGAGTAAGTGTAGGTCATGCAAATCGTGTCCTGTTACCACAATGAATGGCCCTGCTTCAATATCGGTAGTTACTTCTGTTGGAACTGGTTGACCGTAAGTTTCTGTGTTTGCTCTATCAAGAAGTTCCATACATTTTAAGTTGATTTCTCCAGTTTTTAATACAAGTGACAGTAATTCTTCTTGATTTGTATCTTGTGATATTTTTTGTAGAGCTTCATAGAAAAAGTTATCTACTTCTGTATGTTTATATTCAAGAATTCTTGCGTGATATGCATATGCTGCAATTCCTTTTAATCCAAATAAAATTAATGATTTAAGGCTTCGAGTATCTTCATCTGTGTTCCATAGATTTTCAATGTTAAAGTCATTTTTTTCTGTTTTTGATAATACTTTATTAATCCTATCTTGAATTGTTTTTCTATCAAAATTAACGTTTGTAATTGTTGTAAACAAGCCATCTATTATGGTATTTGTGTTTTCTTCATTAATATTTCCAGTATTTGCAAGAGTTATTATTGAATTTGTTAATTCATCTTGTAAGTTTGATATCTCAGCAGGTTTTCCACAAACTCCCATGCTTGTGCAGCCTTTTCCTCCTGCTGTTTGTTCACATTGAAAGCAAAACATTTTATTCATAATTTAGTCTCCTTATATTGTCAAATTTAGTATAAATTGTTATTATGAAAATATCTGTTGCATATGCAACCAATTTTTAGGACAATTTATGAAATTTTTTTTGATTCAATTTTGGGAAAATTATAAATTCCTTTTAGTAGTTAAAAAATGGCTGAATATGTCAGGACTGACAGAAGTGCTTTATCAAGAGAATTGTCTAAAATGAAAACAGAAGGATTAATTGATTATCACAAAAATGCTTTTAAAATATTATTAGGAGGAAAATATGAATAATGAGGTATTGAAAGATTTTTCTTATGGGGTTTATGTCGTATCTACGGTTTGTAAAGATAGACCAACCGGATGTGTTGTAAATGCTATTATGCAAGTTACTTATGATACTGTAGCAATTAGTGTGCATCATGATAATTTTACAAATCAGTGTATAAAAGAGTCTGGAAAATTTGCAGTCTCTATTTTAGGAGTTGATGTTGAAGAAAATATTATACCTGTATTTGGTTTTCAATCAGGTCGTAATGTAGACAAGTTTAAAAATATTGATACAATAAAAATTCACGGATTAGATGTGATTTCTGATTCAGTAGGTTATGTTGTATGTGAGGTGAATGATACACTTGATACAGAAACTCATACGATATTTTTAGGTAAAATTATTGATGGAGAGTTACTGAAAAATCAAATTCCGATGACTTATGCATATTATCATGCTGTTAAAAAAGGTCAGAGTCCTAAAAATGCTCCTACATATCAAGAGAAAGTTGTTAATGATGGAAGACTTGCATATAGATGTAAAGTGTGTGCATATGTCTACGAAGGAGATATTACAAAAGAGCCTGATACTTATGTATGTCCTATTTGTAAACAGCCAAAGTCAGTTTTTGAACGAATTTAAATTTAGATTAAAAAAAGGATATCTTATTCAGATATCCTTTTTTAGTTGTTTATATAGTATACCTACTTTGAGATACGTCCAGGAACAACAACTCCACCTTTTAAGTTCTTTTTGTAGAATTCAACGTGTGGTTGTAATACACTGTCAAGAACTTCTGGGAATGCTATTCCTTTAACAATTTTTTCAACTATTTCTTGATATACTGTTGCAAATGCTCTTAATTGAGTCATAGCTCCTGCAGCTTCAGGAGTAAGCCCCATTTTTCTAGTTGCAACTTCTTCGTTGAAGAATGCACCAGTACTTATGTATGATTTGTCTAATGCTCCGATATAAGCTTCCGCATTTTCTCTGCATACTCCATTATCTTTTGGTACAGTTAATGCAAATACTAATTTGTTTGCAGGGTTGAAGTGAGCTTCTGCTGAGTGGTGCATAGCATCTGGAACTTTTGCAACTTGTTTTAATGTATCTTTTACAGATTCATTTTGCATTTGTGCATGCCAGTATACTGTGTTTTCAAAAATTGATCCCATATATTGATGTACAGATGCTTCAATTCCGTTTAACTTAGCATCAGCCCAGAATACACCTTCTTTTAAAGCTTCATTAATATCAAGGTCAGCTGTTAATGCTAATGTTGACATTTTTTGTGCTGTTTCAAGCATTTTTACCATATCTTCTTTTTTCATTCCTGCATATGCAAGTGTGAATAATGCGTGATCGTCGAATGCTGAGAATCTTCCGCCTACATCATCATGGATGAACAAGTCACCTAACCAGCCATTTTCATTAGAAGTACGACGTAATTCACTTTTTTCCGCGTTTTTATCAGTTACTGCTATAAAGTGTTTTGCTGCAGATTTTTTAGCTTCATCTTCTGATTGACCTTTAGCTTTGTATGCACCGATAAGCATATTTAACACACGTAAAAATCCGTCTTTTGTTTCAAATGTAGAACCTGATTTTGATGCAATCATATAGTTAGAAGATGTTACATCGTTGCCCAATCTGTATAAAAATCTTTCTAAACTTGCAGAATCAACATCAGAATAGAACTCAACAGCTTCTGCACAAATATTTAGACCGTTTATGCTAAGCATATGTTCTACAGTGTGTTTAGAACCTCCAATACCCATAACGCTTAGTTTTTTAGCACCTGTTTGAGCTTTTAGTTTGTCAGCTAATGAATACAATTCATCAACTCTTGTTAATTGTAATTCCGGTAAATTTACCCAATTTAAAAATTGTCCTTGTTTGTTTGCTCTTTTTGCAAATTCTTCTACGAATTCAGAAACCTTTGATTGATATTTTGAAAAATCTACACCTGTAAATTTAACGTTGATATCAGAGATTTTGTTTGACATAATATACTCTCCTTTTTTATAAACGTATTTCAAATTAATTATATAATAAAAATTTTAATAATAAGTCAATTATGAATTTATTTTTTCGTTTATAATTATATGTAGAAGGAGAAATTGTTATGCCAATAGATTTTAACTCTCAGATGGTATTTAATTATAATAAAACTATTCACCCTGTGTTTACACAGCAATCATTGATTGCATCTCAACCTATCAAGGATACATTTGTAAAAAGTGTCAACGTGAGTAAAGATAACATTGATTCAAACTTTGAAGGGATAAAAATAGAACATAAGAATTTTGGTACTATTAAGAAGACAGGAGAACAGGCGACTCTATATACTATTACAAATAAAAAAGGTGCAAGTGTAAGCCTTTCATCTTATGGTGCAACTATTACCTCAATAAAAGTTCCGGATAAAAATGGAAAGCTTGTTGATGTATCTCAAGGATATAATAATGTGACGCCATACGAAACAGCTCCTGTAGGTCATGCAGGAGGTACTATTGGTCCTTGTGCAAATAAGATTAATAATGGATCTTTTAAAATAGGAAATGAAGAATATAAATTAGAATGTAATAAAGATAATGGTAAAACGCATAGTCATGGCGGGTCTAACGGTTTTGATGTTCAAAATTGGAAAGCAGAAGTTTTAAAAAATGGCGTAAAGTTTACTTATGATAAGAAGGATATGGAAAATGGATACCCTGGTAATGTAAAGGCTTCTGTTACATATACTTTCGATAATGATAATAATTTACGTGTAAAATATCAGGCAAAATCAGATAAAGATACTATTGTTAATATGACAAATCATTCTTATTTTAATTTAGAAGGTGCTGAATATACTTCAGAAAATTCTGTCTATGAACATGTTGTACATTTGCCAAATTCATCAAAAATTACAGAAAATAATGAAATAGCAGTTCCAACAGGCAAACTCCTTGATGTTGAAGGTACAGCTTTTGATTTTAAGACTCCTAAAAAAATTGGTGATGTCATAAATGTAAAAGACAAACAGTTAGAGATAGGTTCAGGGTTTGATCAAAATTTTTGCGTAGATGGATATGATGGAAAATCTATTATAAATGTTGCTAAAGTAAAATCGCCAAAATCCGGAATTGTACTTGATGTTTCTACTAATTTACCAGGATTTCAGTTCTATACAGCAAACCATTTAGGCAAAGATACTCAACCGGCTGGAAAAGATGGCCGCAGATATGAAAAAAGATCAGCTTTTTGTGTAGAACCTCAATTTTATCCTGATGCAATAAATACTTTTGAGGAAAAACCAATTTTACGTAAGGGCGATCTTTATGATAGAGAAATTATTTATTCTTTTAGTTTGGAAGAGTAATTAAAACTTAAATTTTGTTGAAAAATTCATTTGTGACCTTGAAAGTCCTGTATTATTATCATAAGTTTGCCCAGCTCCAAGATCAAAATTCATTCTGTCATCTTTGAATGGATTAATGGAAAAAGTGACTTCGTCTTTTCTCTGGTTACTAGATAAATTTTCAGAAAGTGAATTTTTTATAGAAAAATAGTCATTAACTTTATATTCAGGAGTTAGCGAAAATGTTCCAAGGTTATTTTTTCCTGGTGTATTTAGATTGTTTTGTTTGTACGCTGATTGGAACGAAAATTTCTTTTTTTTGTATTTCGAAAATAAAGATACATTATTGCTAATACTATCCGGACCTATTGAGCTATTGTATTCTGTTCCGATTGTGGTGCTTTCTGTCAGATTTTTTTCTTTTGTTATTGAGTAATTTTCTTTATTGAATGTATCTCTGTCATCATAGTATAAAACTTTTGTATTTTTTGTTTGTGGAGTCTTTATATCAAAATCTTTATTCCCAAGAGCTTGTGGTGTTTTAATGTTAAGCTGTTGAATATTATTTGTTTCTAAAATCACATCATTTGTAATTTCTTGAGCAAATACTACGTTGAAAGAACTAATTAATAATATAAAAAATATTGCATTCAGTGTTTTTTTCATACAATTCAGTCTAATATTATTTTATTTATCAGTCAATAGATAAAATATCTTTTTGTATTTGTTTCTTTAATTCCTCTAGTGATGCGAATTTTTTTTCTGGTCTAATCATTTTGTTAAATTTAACTGTTATATTCTTATTATATATGTCTTGATCAAAATTAAGAATATGGACCTCAAGTAGTGTACCTTCTCCATTTACGGTAGGGCGAATTCCAAAATTTGCAATCCCTTTTCCATATTCTGTGTCAACTGAATATACTCCAAATGGCAGGTCAATTAATTCTGAAGGGTATTTGATATTTGCAGTCCTAAATCCTATAGTGCGCCCGATTTGTTTCCCTTTTATTACAGTGCCGGTTATAAAAAATTTATATCCAAGCATTGAATTAGCTTTTTCTATATTTCCTTTAGAAAGAGAATTTCTTATCGCTGTACTGCTGATTATTTCGTTATTGAGCTTTTGTGGTGGAATTGCAAAGTATTTATAGTCAAACTTTTTACTTTGTTCTGTCAGGTAGTTTATGTTGCCACTTTTTTTATATCCAAAATTGTGGTTATAGCCTGTAGAAATAGCTATCGGCTTGAAGTGTTTAACAAGTATATCTCTAAGGTATTCTTCTGCCGTGAGTCCTGAAATACTTTCAAAATCAAGTTCATACAAAAAATCGACACCGAGCTCTTTTATTTTATTTTCGCGTTCTTTTCTAGTTAAAATATATTTAGGGCATACTCCATAAAAGAAACAACAAGGGTGATCTTTAAAAGTAATTACTGCAGATTTTGTATTGTATTCTTTGGCAAATTTTACTGCATTTTCTATTACTGCTCTATGACCTAAATGGACTCCGTCAAAATAGCCCAATGCGATTGATAAATTTGTTTGTTTTGTTAATTCGTTAAATATTTGCATAATTACATTATATAAAAAAAAAGTCCTTTAAAAAGGACTTTTTTTATTTAGTTATTTCCCTAAGTGAGCCGTACTTTTTATGTGAAGTTCTCTTAGTTGTTGTAAAGAAGCTTCTCCAGGAGCATCACTCATAAGATCTTTTGCTCCGGAGTTTTTAGGGAATGCAATTACATCTCTTATAGAATCACATCTTGCTAGTAGTGCAACTAATCTGTCAAGTCCAATTGCAAGACCTGCATGAGGTGGTGTTCCGTATTGCAATGCGTTCACCATAAATCCAAATTTTTCAACAGCTTCTTCTTGAGTAAGACCAAGAGCTGCAAATACTGCTGATTGAACTTCTGAAGAGTGAATTCTTACAGAACCGCCACCAAGTTCTGTGCCGTTGTATACGATATCATAAGCTATTGATTTAACATTTCCTAAATCTCCGCTTTTTAGTTTATCTAAATCATCAATGCATGGAGATGTGAATGGGTGGTGCATTGCTTTGTAGCGTTGTTCTTCTTCTGACCATTCAAACATTGGGAAATCTACAATCCATAGTAAGTTATGTTTATTTTCATCGATTAGGTTTAGAGTTTTTCCAAAATGTAATCTTAGTCTACCCATAATATCGTAAACTAATTGAGGTTTGTCAGCTACGAAGAATATAATATCCCCAGCTTGAGCTTGAGCTCTTTCTTGGATTTGTTTTGCTTGTTCTTCTGTGACAAATTTCAATACAGGAGATTTAGCCGTGCCATCTTCGTTATAAATAATATTTGCAAGAGCTTTTGCGCCAAAAGATACAGCTAATTTTGTAATATCATCGATATCTTTTCTTGAGAATTTAGCTCCGCCAGGGATTCTAATACCTCTTACGATACCTCCGTTTTGAAGAGTCTTTTTAACTATTTCAAATTCTGATTCAAGGATAATATCTCCAATATCAAATAACTCTAGTCCAAAACGAGTGTCTGGCTTGTCTGAACCAAATCTATCCATAGCTTCTTGCCAAGGCATTTGGATAAATGGAGGTTTTACTTCAACTCCAGCAGCTTTGAATGTTTCAACAATCAGTCCTTCAACCATTTTTATAACGTCTTGTTGTTCTACAAATGACATTTCGATATCGATTTGTGTGAATTCAGGCTGTCTGTCTGCACGTAAGTCTTCATCACGGAAACATTTTGCTATTTGATAATATCTTTCGATGCCACCAACCATTAATAGTTGTTTGAATATTTGTGGGGATTGAGGTAATGCATAGAATTTACCTTCTTGTACACGAGATGGTACCAGATAATCTCTAGCTCCTTCTGGAGTTGTTTTATTTAATATAGGTGTTTCTACTTCCAAAAAACCTTCATTATTGAAGTAATTTCTTGCTGCATGACATATTTTATGACGCAAAGTTAAATTCTTTAGCATTCCTTCTCGTCTGATATCAAGGTATCTGTATTTTAAACGAACATCTTCAGATACATTTTCATCATCTAGTACGAATGGTAATGTTTTGGCTTCAGATAAAATTTCAACAAATTCAGGGTACATCTCAACTTGACCTGTTGCATATTTTTCATTATATGTTTCTTCAGGTCTGCGAGTAACTTTACCTTTTACTGTGATTACATATTCTGAACGTACTTTTTCAAATACTTTATGTACGTCAGGGTTAATTTGTGGATTTGCTACTAATTGAAAAAATCCTGTTCTGTCTCTCAATTCGATAAATAAGATACCACCTAAATCGCGGACGGTTGAAACCCAACCAGAAAGAGTAACTTCTTCATTGATATTATCAAGATTAAGTTCTCCGCAATTGTGGTCTTTCATTTTTGTTTTGATCATTTTATCTTCCTTTTCTTCTCGTAATTACGTGCGTATGTCAAGATTTTACCAAAAACAAAAAAAAAAGAATACTTTTTCTAAATTTATATTAAAAAAGCCTCTGAAAAGAGGCTTTCTATTTTTTTTATTTTTTATTAACTCTTGTACGAGTTTTTGTATATTGAGTTTCTTCTAATTCTTCTTCATATTCTTCACCTTCATATATGTAGTCATCAGGTAAAATTTCTATTATTTGAATCGTCATTATAGAACTAATATTTACGTGAAGTTGTGGAGATCTGTCCGGACGAAATGCAAGATTTTTTCTATCCTTTACTTCGCAATTTTTAAGTGTAATGAATTGAAATCCACCATTTAATATGTAAAATAGCATATTATCAGGAATTGAATTGCTGAAACGCATATTTTCTGGTAAAATCAATTCTCCTGTTACGTATTGCTCATTTGTAGTAATTAATACTAACATTCTGGGTAAATCATTCATCATCATAATTATTTATTCCTTGTTATTTTGTAGTACCTTTAAACATTTCTTTTATTCCATCAACAGAAGATAATATACCTGTTGCTTCATAAGGCATATATACAACTTTGTTATTTTCGCCACTTGTAATTGATGTCATAGTTTCTAAATATTTCATAGCAATCAGATATTTGTCAGGTTGACCTTTATCTGCAAGTGCATCTATTATTCTTTGTATTGCTTCTTTTTCTGCATCGGCCTCAATTATACGAGCTTGAGCGATACCTTCTGCTCTTAGAATTTCAGCTTGTTTTTCACCTTCAGCAGATCTGATTGCAGCCTCTTTTTCACCTTCAGCTTTTCTGATTGCTGCTTCTTTCAGACCTTCTGCTTCTGTAATAGTGGCTTTCTTTTCTCTGTCTGCTTTCATTAACTTATCCATTGATGCTTGGATATCTGCAGGAGGGAATATGTCTTGAATTTCTACACGGTTAACTTTTACTCCCCATTTGTTTGTAGCTTCATCAAGAGTTGTACGTAATTCATCGTTGATTTTTCCACGAGAAGTTAATGTTTCTTGCAAATCCATTTGACCTACAAGGTTTCTTAGAGTTGTTTGAGTTAATTTTTCTATTGCTTCCGGAAGGTTTTCAATTTCATATACAGCACTTTTTGAATCAACTATTTGGAAGTATATAAGTGCGTTAATGGTGATGGATACGTTATCTTTTGTAATTACGTTTTGTCTAGGGAAATCATACATTTGTTCTCTTAGGTCAATTCTATCAACTTGTTTTAGAAAATAGTAATTCTGTCCGTCAAAACTTTTTTGAGAAACTTTTTTCAAGATGCCTCTTGGAGCTTCCAAAATAGGTAAAATAAAGTTTGGACCAGCTCTTAGAGTTTTTTCATAACGCCCCATTCTTTCAATAATTACTTCTTGTTGTTGTTGAACTATGATAATACCTTTGAATACATAAATCAAAAGTCCAACAAGTAAGATAAGCATTAATATACCCATAATTTATTCCTTTCTATATCTTTTAAATCTTTTCTACGTACATAATTAAGCTTTCATTTTTGACGATTTTTGCCATTGAACCTGCAGGAATGTCTTCTTGTAATGTTCTTGCATCCCATCTTTCATCATATATTGTTATAGCTCCGGAATTTTTTGTAACCGTTTCAATTACTTTTACTTCTTTTCCTATGTACTTGCCTTCAATACCAGTTTCTTGTTCTTTTGATATTTTATTTTTTACAAGAATTGGACGAAGTAAAGCGATTGAGAGTATTGATAAAATTGTAAAAATAATTGTTAAGTATATCCAGCTTGTTATGAATACTGCAATAACAGCTGTTATAAACCCTGCAAGTGCAAGATTTAGAAAGAACATACTTGGTATAATCATTTCCAGTATAAGGCTTGCAAGTCCGACTATTGCAAAAACTTCCCATAAAACCATAAAAATAACTCCTGTTCTCGTGTATGTTAGGATTTTAACATATTTTTTAGGTATCGTCAATTGTGTTGAAAAATTCTGCAAAATTTTGTATAATCTGTTTGTATTATAGAAAGGAGTAAAAAATGAAAAGATTTTCAGATGAACTTCCTCAAAAATCTGATAATTTAAAAGATTTTTGTGTAGAACTGTCTTCTAGATTTGCGTTTCGGGGGGGGGGCACAATTTAAAGCTTTTTCCATATAAATCAAGTAAATTATTAAAAAACAAAATTGGTTTTACATTGGCAGAGGTCTTGATAACATTAGGGATAATAGGAGTTGTTGCAGCTTTAACAATGCCGGTTTTAATGGCGAATTATCGTAAAAATGTTGCTTTAAATAAATTGAAAAAAGCTTATACAGAAATTTCACAAGCGTTTAAGATGGCAGAATTAGAACATGGACCATGTGAATATTGGGATTATGGTACAGCGTTTGATGGTGATTCTGCTGTAAATTTTATGAATACATATCTTGTTCCTTATATGAATGTAGTAAAAAATTGTGGTAAAGGAACAGGTTGTTGGAATGGTGATGCTTATTCTTTGAGTGGTGTCAAAAATACATCTTATGGTGATAGTAGTACTAAAAATGCTAAAATCGTTGTTAATTCAGGCTATTCAATAGGAATAACCAGTGGTGGACATTATGTGAATGTTCAAATAAGCTTAAATGGCCCATC
>CASECH010000134.1 GCA_949286405.1 uncultured bacterium | reverse complement strand
GAATATTGCGGTAGCTTTACCGGGGTTAAGTGCAGAATACGGATATTCCAATACAGAACTGGGACTTTTAGGTAGTTCTTTGTATTTAACTTACGGTATTGGTAAATTTGTAAATGGAGTCTTAGCCGATGGTTCAGATGTTAGAAAATTTTTACCTACGGCTTTAATAATGACTGCTATTGCAAACCTCTGTTTCGGATTATCAGCGGTGTTTATAACTCCTGGTCATGTATCATTTTTTGGTCTACCTACAAATACTATTTTGTTATGGCTATTTGTATTTTTCTGGGGTGCAAGCGGTTGGTTCCAATCAGCGGGATTTCCGGCTGTTGCAAAAAGTTTAACTTACTGGTATTCAAATTCTGAAAGGGGAACAAAATGGTCTTTATGGTCTTGTTCTCACCAAGTTGGAACTTTTTTAAGTGTAATTGTATCAGGATTTTTGGTTGCTCACTTTGGTTGGAAGATGGCATTTTTCGTACCTGGTTCAATAGCTATTATTGTAGCTATATGGTTATATAACAGACTAAGAGATAGACCTCAGTCTTTAGGTTTGCCTGATATTGAGACATATAATGAAGAGCCTTCTGCAAAGAAAGCTGATTGTGAAGAAGATAATAGATCTTATGTTGAAATATTTAAGCAAAATATTTTGTACAATAAAACTATTTGGTTATTAGCTATTGCTTATATTTTTGTTTATATAATCAGATTCGGTGCAGAAGACTGGATGATAAAATACTTAAGTGAAGCTAAACAAAATTCATTGGAATTGGCTGCAATGAAGTTGAGTTCATTACCTCTTGTTGGTATTGCAGGTACAATTTGTGCAGGTCTAATTTCTGATAAAATTTTCAAAGGACAAAGAGCTCCTGTTAATTTAATTTATCTTGCAGGTGTTGTTGTTTGTTTATTATTATTGAAATTCAATACAATTAGCAATATCGATTTTATCTTAATTGGATTATTGGGTGCATTTACATATGGACCTCAGATGATGATTGGTGGCTTGTGTGCTGTAGAGTCAAGTTCTAAAAAAGTTGCTTCTGCTGCGACAGGCTTTACAGGAACATTCGGGTACATTGGTGCTGTTCTTTCTTCTACCGGCACAGGCTTTATGGTAGATAAGTTCGGCTGGAACGGTGCTATTGTATTTTGGGTATTATCTGCTGTAATTTGTATTGCAATTTGTACAGTGATAATGCTTGATGAAAGAAAAGCTAAACAGCAAAATAATTAATTAAATTCATCATAAGTGAAAAAAAGTCCTCTTGAATTAAGAGGACTTTTTTTTATATGTTTTCTTGTGGGATTGTAAACCAGAAAGTGCTTCCATGGTGTAGTCTGGATTTAAAGAAAATATCTCCGCCATGTGCTTTCGCTATGGTTTTGCATATTGCAAGTCCAACCCCGGAACCTTGTTGACGTTTAAGTTGGTTTCTATTTACTTGAGAAAAGAAATTAAATATTTTTTCTCCGTCTTTTTTGCTTATGCCATCTCCTGTATCTTTAATTTCAAAAACAAATTCGTTGTTTTCGTTTATATAAGTGACAATTGTAATTATTCCGCCTTGTTTGCTGAATTTTATTGCGTTTGATATGAGATTGTATATTAGTTGTTGAAAGCGTTTTAGGTCTGCAGAAATTTCAACATCAGAAAGTGTGTAGTTAAAATCCAAACCTTTTTCATGTTTTATTTCATCAAAACTCCATATAATGTCAGAAATAACTTCTTTAGGTCTGAATTTTTCATATCTTAATTCCATTGGTACTGACTCTGCACGAGATAAATCCAGTGTATCTTTTATTAAACTTAGAAGAAAACGAGAACTTTTGGATATGTTGTCGATGTATTTGTGATTTTCAGGATTAGTAATTTTGTCTTTTAAAATATCAGAAAAGCCAATTATTGAATTAAGTGGAGTTTTAAATTCATGGGAGATGCTAGCAAGAAATTCTACCCTTTCTTTCATTGATCTTGCTTTTTCCTCATAGAGAGAAATTATTTCAAGTCTTGAATTAATATTTTCAAGTATAATTCCAACACTATCATTGTAAGTATCATGGAAATATTGATTATTACCTATAAGCCCTACGTAACCTAGTAAATTTTCTCTGTATATTATAGGTTCAAGAATTTTTTCGTTTTTTGATGTTGAATAGAAAAAATCAAGAGCATCTTCAGGTTCAAAATTGCTTGTTAGTAGTTCTGCACTTATGATGTGTATGTTTTCGACTTCTTCTTTAAGACTTAAGTTTTTTTCGTAGGTGTGAGCGTATTGAAACTTTTTGAGCTCAATTCTGCTTGTTGCAGGGTT